>JAZRDW010000142.1:0-1890 GCA_045660505.1 Christensenellaceae bacterium
ACGGGCTTAAAAATCGTTTCTAGACTATCACAAAGAAAAGATATTGAATTAATTATTTTGCCTGATGAATTAAGAAAAGTTGATAGCGCTAGAAAAGATGCGTTAAATAATTGTGACGTAGCCTTTCTTTGCTTACCGGATAGCGCGTCTATTCAAGCAGTTAGTATGATAGAAAATCCACTAGTAAAGGTTATAGATACTTCAACTGCACATAGAACAAACCCACTTTGGGCATACGGCTTTCCAGAATTACAAGGCTTAAGGGAAAAAATAAAAAATTCAAATAGAATTGCTAACCCAGGTTGCCACGCAACAGGCTTTATATCTTTAATTAACCCACTAATTAATGCGAATATAATTAGCAAAGATATTAAACTTTCTTGCTTTTCAATAACTGGCTATACGGGTGGTGGAAAGGGTATGATTAGCGAATATGAAGGGCAAGAAAAACCACTTTTATATAACGCCCCACGCCAATATGGTTTAACCCAAAAACATAAACATTTACCAGAAATGGTTAGTGTATGTGGAATAAATAGCGCACCTATTTTCTGCCCTATTGTTTCTGATTTTGATAGGGGTATGGAAGTAACCGTTCCACTATTTGCAAGTGATATTAATGGTACGATTGAAGATATAAAACAAGTGTATAAAGATGCATATAACGGCAAAATAGTTAAGTTTAAAGATAATGCTGATGAAAACGGCTTTTTATCAGCACAAAGTATGCGTGGTAGAGATGATTTAGAAGTTTCCGTTTTCGGTAATGAAGAAAGAATTTTACTTATTGCCCGTTTTGATAACCTAGGCAAAGGAGCATCAGGCGCAGCAATTCAAAATATGAACGTTATTTTAGGTGTGGATGAAACCACAGGACTTATTTTAGGAGAATAGACAAATGAAGATTATTAACGGCGGTGTGTGTGCCGCAAAAGGTTTTAAGGCAAACGGAATACATTGTGGAATTCGCCATAATCGTTTAAAGAAAGATTTAGCGTTAATATATAGTGAAGTTCCTGCAACTACAGCAGCAGTTTACACAACTAATTTAGTTAAAGGCGCACCACTTTTAGTAACTAAAAAAAATATTGAAAACGGTATTGCCCAAGCAGTAATTTGTAATAGTGGCAATGCAAACACTTGCAATGCTAACGGCATAGAAATTGCTGAAAAAATGTGCGAACTTGTTGCTAATGAATTATCTATTAGCGCAAGCGACGTTGTTGTTGCGTCAACGGGTGTTATCGGTCAACCATTAGATATTACGCCTATTGCAAACGGAATGGAAGAATTAGCAAAAGGTTTATCAAGTGATAACGGATTATCAGCAGCCCAAGCGATTATGACAACTGATATTGCCGTTAAAGAAGTTGCCGTTGAATTTACGGTTGGTGGTAAAACTTGCCACATGGGTGGTATTGCTAAGGGTAGTGGTATGATTCACCCTAATATGGCAACAATGCTTGTTTTCATTACAAGTGACGTTAAAATTTCAAAAGAAATGTTATCAAAAGCATTAAAGAGTGATATTCAAAACACCTTTAATATGATTAGTGTTGATGGGGATACTTCTACTAACGATATGGTCACAGTTCTTGCTAACGGCTTAGCAGGTAATGATGAAATCAATGCTGAAGGCGAAGATTTTAACGCATTTATGAAAGCGCTTAACACCGTTAACATTACCCTTTGCAGAATGATTGCAGGGGACGGCGAAGGGGCATCAAAATTACTAGAATGCTTTGTTGAAGGCGCAAGCCAATTAGATATTGCTAAAACGGTTGCAAAAAGCGTTATTTGCTCTAGTTTAACAAAGGCAGCAATGTTCGGCGCTGATGCTAACTGGGGTCGTGTTCTTTGCGCTATCGGTTATAGTGGTGCTAACGTTGA
>JAZRDW010000143.1:0-13132 GCA_045660505.1 Christensenellaceae bacterium
AGTTACAGCACTCAACCCATTTATCGGTTATGAAAACGCTGCAAAAACTGCTAAGAAAGCATATAAAGACAACATTTCACTAAAAGAAGCGTGTGTTGAATTAGGTTTCTTAACAGCAGAAAAATTTGATGAAGTTTTCCACCCAGAGAAAATGGTTTAATGGTTTAATATATAGGAGAGAAAGCAAATGAAAGTTAGTTATTTCCCAGGATGCACCTTAAAAACAAAGGCAAAAGACTTAGATAAGTATGCTAGGGCGTGCGCTGAAGTTTTGGGTGTAAACTTAGAAGAAGTTGATAACTGGCAATGTTGCGGTGGGGTGTTTACTACAAGCACTTATGAAATAGCAACAAAGTTATCATCAGTTCGCGCATTAAAGAATGCAAAAGAAAAAAATCAACCTTTAGTTTCAGTATGTTCTGCTTGCCACAACGTGTTAAAGCAAACTAACGACGCAATGAAGAATAATGCTGATTTTGCGTTTAGGACTAATGCTTATATTGCACCAGAAGAATACCACGGCGAAACTGAAGTTATCCATTATTTAGAACTTCTCCGTGATAAAGTTGGTTTTGATAAGATTAAAGAGAAGGTTGTTAACCCATTAACGGGCAGAAAGATTGCAGCATATTACGGCTGTTTACTTCTTCGCCCAAGCAAAGTTATGGCTATGGACGACCCTGAAAACCCTTCTATTATGGAAGATTTAATAAGGGCTTTAGGTGCAGAACCAGTTATCTATGCTTACAGAAACGAATGCTGTGGTGGTTATATTACCTTAGAGAGCAAAGATTTAGCAAAAGCAAAAAGTTCAAAGGTTATCACTAATGCAGAAGAAAAGGGCGCAACCGAAATCGTTACCGCTTGCCCATTATGTAAATACAATCTACAAAAGAACGGTAACGCAAATCTACCTATAGTTTATATCACCGAATTGCTTGCAGAAGCACTCGGGGTAAAGGAGTAACAAATGGAAAATAATTCTAAACAAAATCTTTGTAAAGAAATTATAATTCGCAGTGGTGTTAATCCAAGTAAGTGTATGAAGTGTGGTAAGTGTTCAGGCACTTGCCCAGCGTATGATGAAATGGAATACCACCCACATCAATTTGTTTATATGGTTGAAACAGGCGATATTGAACCACTTCTAAAGTCAAAATCAATTTATCGTTGTTTAACCTGTTTTGCTTGTGTTGATAGATGCCCAAGGGGTGTTGAGCCTGCAAAACTTATTGAAGGCGTTCGCTTAGCAGTTATAAGCGAACAAGGCAAAAATCATCTTAAAGCAGATGATATTCCAGCACTTTTAGATGAAGATTTGCCACAACAAGCAATCGTAAGTGCTTTTAGAAAATATACAAAATAATAAAGGAGATTACTAATGCAAAGAATAGGCGTATTCGTTTGTTGGTGTGGTAGCAATATCGCTGGCACGGTTGACGTTAAAGCCGTTGCTGAAGCCCTTGGCAAAGAACCAGGGGTAGTTCTATCAGCCAACTATCAATATATGTGCTCACAAGCAGGGCAAGAAATGATTAAAAACGCTATTAAGGAACACAATTTAACCGGTATAGTAGTATGTTCTTGCTCACCACGTATGCACGAAGCAACTTTTAGAAAGACTGCTCAATCTGCAGGTATCAACCCTTATATGGTTGAAATTGCAAATATCCGTGAACAATGTTCTTGGATACATAAAGATATTGTAGAAGGTACTGAAAAGGCTATCGTTTTAGGTAGAACGGCAATCGCAAAAGTTCAACTTAACGCACCACTTATTCCAGGTGAAAGCCCTGTAACAAAGCGTGCGCTAGTTATCGGTGGTGGTATTGCAGGTATTCAAACTGCTTTAGATATTGCCGACGCTGGTTATGAAGTTGATATTGTTGAAAAGAAGCCAACTATCGGCGGTAAGATGGCTCAATTAGATAAAACTTTCCCAACACTTGACTGTGCTGCTTGTATTCTAACCCCAAAAATGGTTGACGTTGCTCAACACGAAAAGATTAGAATTTTCAGTTATAGCGAAGTTGAAAGCGTTAAAGGTTTCGTTGGTAATTTTGACGTTACTATTAAAAAGAAAGCCCGTTTCGTTAAAGAAGACGTTTGTACTGGTTGTGGACTTTGTACTGAAAAATGCCCACAAAAGAAAGTTCCAAACGAATTTAACTTGGGCATGGATAATCGCCGTGCAATTTATATTCCTTTTGCACAAGCAGTTCCAAAGGTAGCAACAATTGATGCTGATTACTGCACAATGCTAAAAACTGGCAAGTGTGGTGTTTGCTCAAAAGTATGTACTGCAAACGCTATTGATTATACACAAAAAGATGAACTTATTGAAGAAAAGTATGGTGCAATCGTAGTTGCAACGGGCTTTAACCCAATAAGTATGGATAAATTTGATGAATTTGCTTATAGCCAAAGTAAAGACGTTATAACTTCACTTGAATTTGAACGTTTAATGAACGCTGCAGGTCCATCAAACGGTAAACTTGTTCGCCCATCAGACGGGGTGCATCCACACAAAATCGTATTTATTCAATGCGTAGGCTCTCGTTGTGCATCTTGTGCGGAAAAAGGTAAAGAATATTGCTCTAAGATTTGCTGTATGTATACTGCAAAACACGCAATGTTAACAAGGGATAAATACCCTGATACAGACGTAACCGTTTTCTATATTGACGTTCGTACCCCAGGTAAGCAATTTGATGAATTCTACCGTCGTGCAGTTGAAGATTACGGCGTACATTATATAAAAGGTATGGTAGGTAAGGTTTCACCAGAAGGTAATAAACTTATCGTTCAAGGTTCAGACCTTATTGCTAATAAACAATTAAAGATAGAAGCAGACTTGGTAGTACTTGCCGCTGCTATTGAACCTGATAAATCTGCAAGGCCATTAGCAACAATGCTAACTGCAAGTATGGATACAAACGACTTCTTCACTGAAGCCCACCCAAAACTTCGCCCTGTAGAAAGCCCAACGGCTGGTATATTCCTATCAGGTGCTTGTCAAGGTCCTAAAGATATTCCAGAAACCGTTTCTCAAGCAGGCGCTGCTGCATCAAAGGTTATAGGTCTTCTTTCTAAAGATAAATTAACCGGTAACCCTTGCGTAGCCCACTCTGATGAAATGATGTGTAATGGTTGTTCTTCTTGTGCAAACGTTTGTCCTTACGGCGCAATCAGTTATGAAAATAAAGAATTCCGTGGTCCAAACAGAACAACACTTATCCGTAGGGTAGCAGTTGTAAACCCAGCAGTTTGTCAAGGTTGTGGTTGCTGTACGGTAACTTGTCCGTCAGGCGCTATGGACCTTAAAGGTTTTGCAAGTAAACAAATTATGGCGGAGGTTGACGCAATATGCAAGTAAATGAATATAAACCAAAAATCGTAGCATTTTGTTGTAACTGGTGTTCTTACGCTGGTGCAGACCTAGCAGGTAGCAACAGGCTTTCTTATCCAGCAGAAGTTAAGGTAATCCGTGTGCCATGTTCTTGCCGTGTAAACCCAATGTTTATTCTCCGTGCATTCCAAAGGGGTGCTGACGGCGTAATTTTATGCGGTTGCCACCCAGGGGACTGTCACTACACTTCAGGTAACTATTTTACTAGAAGAAGAATGGCGTTGTTGTTTAGTATGTTAGATTATCTTGGCATTGAAAAAGAACGCACCCGTGTTGAATGGGTTTCTGCTGCTGAAGGTGCAAAATTCTCTGCAACAATGAACGATTTTGTTGCAACCGTAAAAGCACTTGGCGAAAACAAGAGATTGGAGGACTTAAGATGCAAAGTTTAACTCGTGAAATGCTTATTGAAAAAGCATCTAAACTAATTGCAGACGGCACAGTTAATAGAGTGCTTGGCTGGAAAAATGGTGATTTTTGCTATGATATTACACCTGCCATCTTTGAAAACGAACAAGAAATGCAAAAAGATTTCGTGTTTGGCGATTTCTGTGGTGCAAACTTCTCTAAATATCTAGTTAAAGAAACTAAAAAAGACGGTAAGGTTTTAGTTTTCTTAAAACCTTGTGATACTTATTCATTTAACCAACTTTTAACCGAACACCGTTTTGACCGTGAAAAGGTTTACGCAGTAGGTATTCCTTGCGACGGTATGGTTGATATCAACAAAATTAAAGCAATCGCTGGCGACGGCATTATGAAAGTTGATACTAGTGCTGATTTAATTAAAGTTGATACACTTTATAACGGCACTAAAGAAATTGCTAAAAATGAAGTTTTGGCTGAAAGATGCTTAAATTGTAAGAGCAAAAAGCACGTTGCTTTTGATGAATTACTTGGTGAAGATGGTTCTGTTTTAGAAAACAACCGTTTTGATGAAGTAAGTAAACTTGAAAAAATGTCTGCTGATGAAAGGTTTGCTTTCTGGCAAAATGAATTATCAAAATGTATCCGTTGCAACGCTTGTCGTGACGTATGCCCAGCATGTACTTGTGAAAAGTGCGTATTTGATAATCCAAATTCAGGGGTAGAAAACAAATCCCCAGCAAACAGTTTTGAAGAAAAGATGTTCCACATTATCCGTGCATTCCACGTTGCTGGCCGTTCCACCGATTGTGGCGAATGTTCAAGGGTTTGCCCACAACACATTCCTTTGCATTTATTAAACAGAAAATTCATTAAGGATATCAATACTTTCTATGGTGACTATCAAGCAGGTGAAGAAGTTGGTTCACGCGCTCCATTAGTTAACTATACAAAGCAAGATATTGAACCTTGTGATGCTGTAAAGAAGGGGGATGAATAATTATGAAAAAATGTTCAATTAATAACGTTTCACTTTTATTTAATGAAATTGATAAGAACGCATCACTTTTTATCCCTGTTGATTTAGAAAAGGGCAGGGTTGCTTATAAGAAATACGCTGATGGTATGGTTATGAGCGACGCTTTGAAAACCGACCGTTCTGCAAAAGACTTTTTCTTCCCACAAACAGAAAGCCTAATGGAATTTAAAACTGATGGAAAGAATATTGAAGTTATTGATATTCGTTCTGAAAATGAAGATTTCGTAGTATTTGGCGTACGCGCTTGTGACGTAAAGAGTTTAGAAGTTTTAGATAGAGTGTTCTTGGCAGAACCTGTTGATAGTTTTTATAAAAACAGGCGTGAACACGGCATTATCGTTTCAATGGCTTGTTCAAAACCAAGCGAAACTTGTTTCTGTTCAACTTTCGGCATTGATGCGTCAGCACCAAAAGGCGATATTGAATGCTACAAAACTGAAGATGCTTTCTATTTTAACGCAATTACCGAAAAGGGTAAGGCATTGATAGAAAAGTTAACTTGTTTAGAAGATGCTGATGAAAAGGCTGTAAACGAACAAAAAGAACAAATTAATAAAATAATGCAAAAACTTCCACTTAAAGATTTATCAGTTGAAGAATTTGGTAAAGATACAACCGATAAGTTCTTTAATTCACCAGAATGGAAAAACCTTTCTGAATCTTGCTTAGGTTGTGGAACTTGTACTTTCGTTTGTCCAACTTGTCAATGCTATGATATTAGAGATTTTAAGACTAAATCAGGCGTTCAAAGATATCGTTGTTGGGACTCTTGTATGTATTCAGACTTTACAAAGATGAGTGCAGGTCAACCAAGAATTTCACAATTAGAAAGGTTCCGCCAAAGATTTATGCATAAGTTAGTATATTACCCAACTAATAACGACGGGTTGTTCTCTTGCGTAGGTTGTGGTAGGTGCGTTTCTAAATGTCCTATATCTATGAATATAGTTAAAGTTATCAAAACTTTAGGGGGTAAGAATAATGACTAATACCAAAGAACCATTAATTCCTATCGTGTGTCAAATCACCGATATTAGAAAGCATACCCCAGACGTAAAAACTTTCCGTGTTTTAACGTTAGACGGGCAAAAACCTTTTATCCATAAACCTGGTCAATGCGCAATGCTTTCAATGCCAGGGGTTGGCGAAGCGTTATTCTCAATAACTTCATCACCAACAAACAAAGACTACGTAGAGTTTTCTATTAAGAAATGTGGTTGTGTTACAGAGTGGATACACGGTGTTGAAGTTGGTCAACAAATCACCGTTCGTGGCCCTTATGGTAATGGTTTCCCTGTTGAAACGGAATTTAAGGGCAAGGATATGTTGTTTATCGCGGGTGGTATCGGTTTAGCGCCAGTTCGTTCAGTAATAAACTACGTTCGTGATAATAGGCAAAATTATGGTAAAGTTGATATCGTTTACGGGTCAAGAAGTAAAGATGACTTAGTTCATTATCAAGAAATTATAAATGAATGGATGACAGATGATTCAATTAACGTTCATTTAACGATTGACCGTGAACAAGAAGGTTGGGACGGACACGTTGGTTTCGTTCCTACCTACGTAAAAGAAGTTTGTGAAAAGTTTGATGAACAAAAGAAGGCTAATACAACAGCCGTTCTTTGTGGGCCACCAATTATGATTAAGTTTACCTTACAAGGTTTAGGCGAACTTGGATTTAATAAGGAACAAATTTTCACAACGCTAGAATTAAGGATGAAATGCGGGATAGGTAAGTGTGGCCGTTGTAACGTTGGTTCAAAATACGTTTGCAAAGACGGACCGGTATTTAGAATGGACCAACTTGACGCCCTTCCTGATGAGTATTAATATAAGGAGAGAAACAAATGGAAAATTTAGTTAACGTTTATTTTTTCGGCAAAAAATATCAAGTGCCAGAAAGTTTAACTATTATGAAGGCTATGGAATACGCTGGTTATCAACTTGTTCGTGGCTGTGGCTGTAGAAACGGTTTCTGTGGAGCATGCTCTACAATTTATCGTATTAAAGGCGATAGGGAATTGCACGCATGTCTTGCTTGCCAAACAAAGGTAGAAAACGATATGTACGTTGCAACGTTACCTTTCTTCCCACTAGTAAAACAAGTTTACGACGTGGAAAAGATTAAGCCTACCGAACAAATTATGATGCAATTATACCCAGAAATCTATGCTTGTATCGGTTGCAACGCTTGTACAAAGTCTTGCACACAAGGCTTAAACGTTATGCAATACATTGCATACGCACAAAGGGGTCAATATGCTGAATGTGCAGAAGAATCTTTTGACTGCGTAATGTGTGGCGTATGTTCTTCAAGATGCCCAGCAGGTATTTCACACCCACAAGTTGCTGAACTTTCTAGAAGACTTTATGGTAAATACATTGCACCTGAAACACAACACCTTATTGATAGGGTTACTGAAATTAACGACGGTAAGTTCGTTGAACTTATTGAAAGTCTTATGAATAAACCTATTGATGAACTTAAAGAACTCTATAATAATAGAGAAATTGAGAAATAAGGGGGATATATAAATGTATAAGTATACTGATGAACAACTTAGTTCAATGAAAAAAGTTGAAGCAACTAGAGAAGAAAGGCTTAAAAACTTATTCGCTAGAATGAGTGCTGATGAAAAACAAACAGTATTAAAGGAAAATCACCCTGACTATATTGAAAGTGCTTATGAAGAATTAAAGGTTGGCCCAAATAAGGGTGGCAAAGTTTTACACGAACTTGCAGACCTTCTTCAAGGCAAGTCTAGAGTTTTAGATATGGATATTGACCTATCTAAACCTGATTATGACGTTGACGTTTTAGTTATCGGTGGTGGTGGTGCTGGTTCTTCTGCTGCTATTGAAGCAGATAACGCAGGCGCTAAAGTAATGATGGTTACCAAACTTCGTATCGGTGATGCTAACACAATGATGGCTGAAGGTGGTATTCAAGCGGCTGATAAGCCAAACGATAGTCCAGCAATTCACTATCTTGATGCTTTCGGTGGTGGACACTTCGCTGCTAAGAAAGAACTTTTATATAAGTTAGTTAACGACGCTCCAGACGCTATTAAATGGCTTAACGAATTAGGCGTTATGTTTGATAAAGAAGCAGACGGCACAATGATTACTACTCACGGTGGTGGTACTTCTAGAAAACGTATGCACGCTTGTAAGGACTATTCTGGCGCTGAAATTATGAGAACTCTTCGTGATGAAGTGTTAAATAGGGGTATTCCTGTTGTTGACTTTACTTCTGCTATTGAATTAATTAAAGATACAGAAGGCAAGGCTGCCGCTGCAGTTTTAATGAACATCGAAACAAAGGAAATTTCTATTGCTAAAGCAAAAACCGTTATTATTGCAACGGGTGGCGCAGGTAGACTTCACTATCAAGGTTTCCCAACTTCTAACCACTATGGCGCAACTGCCGACGGCTTGGTTTTAGGTTATAGAGCAGGCGCAAAATTACTTTACGCTGATACACTTCAATATCACCCAACAGGGGTTGCTGAACCTACACAAATTTTTGGTGCGTTAGTTACTGAAAAAGTTCGTTCATTAGGCGCACAATTAGTTAATAAAGATGGCGAAGCGTTCGTTTACTCACTTGAAACCCGTGACGTTACTGCATCTTCTATTATTAGGGAATGTAAAAAACGTAATAACGGTATTAAAACTACTGACGGGGAAGGCGTATGGCTTGATACACCTATGATTGATATTATCGGTGGCGAAGGCACTATTGAAAAGCGTATTCCAGCAATGCTCCGTATGTTCGGTAAATACGGCATTGATATTAGAAAAGAACCTATTCTAATTTATCCAACACTTCACTATCAAAACGGTGGTTTAGATATTTCTGCTGACGGTATGACAACAACTGTTCCAAACCTATTCGTAGCAGGTGAAGCAGTTGGGGGTATCCACGGAAGAAACCGTTTAATGGGCAACTCACTTCTTGATATTATCGTATTCGGTAGAAACGCAGGTAAGAGCGTTGGTAAGATTTATAAGGATATAGAAGTTAAAGAATTAACTTTAGACCACGTTAAGAAGTTTGATGCTGAACTTAAAGAAGCAGGCTTAAATCCAACAAAACTTTCACCACAATTATTACCAAACTACACAAAACAACCTGCAATTTAATAAAAAACCTAACCCTATGGCAATGATTTGCCATAGGGCATAAATATGTTAACAAGGGAATTGATGAAGTTTTTTAAGGAGCAAAAAAATGGAAAATAAAAAGGAAAAGACAAGCCTTGCTTGGCTTTGGATTTTAATTGCCGTTGTTGCTGTTTTAGGTATCGGTATTTGGTGTGGTGTAAACGCAAAAATTGCTGAAAACCCAAAAACTGGCACAACTGATTTAAGCGTATTCGGTTTACCAGCACTTTTAGCAGGTATTTTTATTGTAACGGCACTTGGTTATTTATTAGGTAGTATTACTATTAAAGGTGTTAATTTAGGAACTGCAGGTGTATTCTTGGTTGCAATTTTATTCGGCTATTTATGTACACTTATTCCAAGTGATATCCCTGTATTAAGCGCACTTCGTTTAGAAGCAGGTAAGGGCAACACAGTTTACTATAAAAGCGTTATTCAAAACGTTGGTTTAGTATTGTTCGTAGGTTCAGTTGGTTTTATTGCAGGCCCTAAGTTCTTTAGAGATTTAAAGAAGAACTTAAAAACCTATATTTTTATGGGCGTTGTAATTATTTTAATCGGCACTACTTTAGCAGTAATCTTTACACTTGTTTCACCTTACGGTTCAGATTTCTGGGCAGGTATTTTATCTGGTTCATTAACAACAACCCCAGGTTATTCTGCAGCACAAGAAGCAATGAAAGAACTTGGTATGTCTGATGAAAAAGTGACAATCGGGCACGCTATTGCTTATCCTTTCGGTGTAGTAGGCGTAGTATTGTTCGTTCAACTTTTACCTAAATTCTTAAAGGCTGATATGAACTATGAAAGAAGTTTATTGAAGCCAGAAATTTTAGAAGCAACTGAAAAGAAAGATGAAAACCTTTTCCAATGCGACCCATTTGGTTTTACAGCACTTGCAATCGCTATCGTATGTGGTTTAATTCTTGGTGGTATTAAAATTCCACTATTCAACGGAATTAACTTCTCTTTAGGTACAACAGGTGGCGTTTTAATTATGTGCTTAATCTTTGGTCACTTTGGTAAAATCGGCAAACTTTCAATGCAAATTCCAGAAGCAACTATTAAAACCTTAAAAGAATTAGGTTTAATGTTATTCTTAATCGGCGCTGGTGTTGATGGTGGGGTAAGCCTTGTATCAGCAATCGGTGGTGATGCAGGCATTGTTGTTTGGGGCTTCCTTGGTGGCGCCGTTATGACAATCGTTCCTATGGTAGTTGGTTTCTTCTTAGGTAAATACGTGTTAAAACTTCCACTACTAAGCAACTTGGGTTCTATCACCGGTGGTATGACAAGTACTCCTGCACTTGGAACACTTATTTCAACTGCTGAAACTGATGACGTTGCAGGTGCTTATGCATCAACCTATCCTATCGCTTTAGTATTGATAGTTATTGCTTGTAATTTACTTATCAACTTGTTAATGTAAAAATTACAAAAATAAAAAATAATGGACTTGATAAAAAAATTATCAAGTCCATTTTAATTTTTAAATTGAAAAAGTTTTTATTTTATTAAACGCCGTCCATTATGTGCATATTTCTAACGTTTACATCAGCAATAGCATCTAAAACCGAATATGCGTGTGTTTTTAAGTTGTTGCAAGTGGCTTTTGTTAGGTTTTGCCTTTTCAATTCTTCAATAATTAAAGAAGAAATATCTTCAATAATTTCGCATTTAGTTTGCCACTCTTTTTCACTATTGCCATATTCTAATAAGCCTTCTAAAGAAGGTTCTAAATTAGATAGAATTTCTAATTCTCTAAGCCCCCTAAACGCCCATTTATAAAATGGTTTATACTTATTGTTAAGTAAATATATAATATCAATAGCGTGGTTAACAAACTCAAATATTGCAAGATTAGCGCCACCAAGTTCGCCGTGCTTAATTAATCTTTCATAATTATATTGCCCAGATTGACCTGCCAAAATTAAGTGCGCAGAAAGTTTCTTTTTTCTAACGTCTTCAGGGTAGCCTTTTAATAGATAATCCCTAAACAAAGTAAAATCAGTTTTACTTTTGTTAAAAATCAAACCGTTTGTTGCCGTTGCTAAAGAAAAAGAATCAACAAAAAACCACCAGTTTATATCATTAGGGGTTTTATCAATTCCTAAAAATCTTTGATAAAATTCTTCTGTTATAATAACTCCACGGCGATTTCCACCAACGGGGCTTAAAAACTGTCTTTTAAAACCCATAAATTCTTTAGGTAAGTGGGCATAAGCGCGCTCTAACTTAAAACCTATTTCATCATAGTCTTTTTGGCTAATAAAAATGCAAAAGCCCATATCAAAATCGTGGTCTAAAGAAATGCTGTCATCAAACAAAAAGCACTCAGAACCTTCCCCAACTAAACCTATACTTATTTTATCAAGGTAGTTTTGAAAATTTTCTTCTAGCATTTGCTTGCCATATTGAATATAATATTCTTTTGCTAAATCAATTCCCTTCATAAATTTTCTCACTTAAAGTTTTGCAGTCAACGGCAATTTTATCATATCCAAAATGCTTAAAAGATGGCGCACATTTTTCTAGCACAAAAGCATAATATCCGTTTTTTACAATATTTTCATCAAAAAGTAGATTAACAGCCTTAAAAATGCAGTCGGAAATTTTTTTAGGGTTTCCCATAACTTCGTATAAATGCGCCAAATTTACTTGCGTTATAGCGCTATCTGTATAGTAGTTAGGGGTATTAACTAGTTTTTCAAGTGCTAAAAGGTAATTGCTTTCAGCCTTTTCAAACTCACCTAAATCAACTAGCGTTAACGCAAAGTTGTTATAATATCCTGCCCAAAGGTCAGGGGAAGTGGTTGTTTTGGAATAAATACTAAAGGTTTTTTCATATATAGTTAATGCTTTTTCTGGTTGATTAAATGCTTTTAAGGTAGTTGCCATATTAAGATATATTGTTGCAACTGAAAAACTTTCTTGCAAATTTAATTTATCAATAATAAAGTTAGTTCTATCAATAGCAAGTAACCCTTCATTAACCGAATCAACCTTTCTATAATACCCCAAAAGTTCGTTTAATATAGATAATTCACCTTGTAAGTCTTTTAAGTTTTGCGCTTCCTTTTGCCAGTAAGTTAAAAGTCTGCCACTTTCTAAAATATCGTTTTTGTTGTAAAGACTATCAAGTTTTTCAATAATTCTTTGAACGGGTATGCGCCCAAGTGGCGCATCTTTATCTGGATAATAAAAATCTTTGCCGTCACATAGAGAACACCTTGGTTCTTTATAATCAAAAGAATCTATCATAATTTTACCTTTTATTTATTTTCATAATCGTTAACGGCATCCGTTATACTTTGTTTAGTTGCAGTTTTGCCGTGCTTATCAACTTTTAACTTATTAATATCGCCATGTGTTAAGCAACCTGCACCACCTATGCAACCACCAACGCACGCCATACCTTCAATAAAGTTGCCATCTAAAACGCGCTTTGTTGCTTTAAGTAGGGCAATTCTGCACGCTTCAATTCCATCACAAGAAACGGCTTTTAAGTCAAAGTTTTCTAAACCCCTTTCTTTAATACCTTCGGCAACGGCTTCAGAAAGCCCACAGTTTCTAGCAAAAATTCTGCCGTAGTATGATGCGTTTTCAATATTTTCTTCTTCTAAAGTATTTATTTCTATATTTTTGCTATCAAATAATGCTTGCAATTCTTCAAAAGTGATAACGCTATCAACGTATGCGCATACGTTTTCATTTTTGAATTCCATTTTTTTAGCCGTGCAAGGCCCTATAAACACAACCTTTGCAGTTGGGTCACTTTCCTTAATCTTTTTAGAAATGGTTGCCATAGGTGAAAGATTATGTGAAATAAATTCACTTAAATCAGGGAATTGTTTTTTTACGTAAGAAACAAATGCAGGACAACAACTGCTTGTCAAAAAGCCCTTTTCTGTTAACTCTTTTGCTTCTGATAAAGCAACTATATCAGCGCCAAGCGCCGCTTCAACAATGTTATAGAACCCAAGTTCTTTAATTCCTTTAAGCACTTGACCTAATTTTGCGTAAGTAAATTGACTTGCAATAGCAGGGGCAACAACGGCGTAAACTTTATAGTTTTTGTTTTCGTTACTTTCCTTTATTAGTTTAATAACGTCTAAAATATAAGACTTATCGTTAATGGCACCCCAAGG
>JAZRDW010000144.1:0-7388 GCA_045660505.1 Christensenellaceae bacterium
TGGTGGACCTATTACTACAGTTAAAACGGTTGATAGCGTTGATGAAGCAATTAGCCACATTAACGAACATAGCACCCACCACTCTGAATCAATAATTACTAATAGTGATATAAATGCGCATATATTCTTAGAAGAAATAGATTCATCTTCAGTTTACCATAACGCATCAACAAGGTTTACTGATGGTTTTGTGTTTGGGCTTGGGGCAGAAATAGGCATAAGCACCCAAAAAATGCACGCCCGTGGACCTATGGGGCTAGATGCATTAGTCACCTGGAAATATAAAATTAAAGGCGATGGCGCAGTTAGAAAATAATGTAAATATTAAATAAAAACGGGGGGAAGAAAAACTAAATTCTTCCCCCTTTTTTAGTGGTTAAAAAGGAAAGGTGTTTAATTAAAAAACAAAAATTAAAAAATTTAGTTGTGAAAGGTTTTAACAAATATACCCGCATATATCCATAAATATCAAAAAAATGTGTTAAAAATTAACATTTTTAGCGAGTGTTTAACAAAAATAAAAAAATTAAAAAAATTTTTAAAAAAGTGGTAAAAAATAGTTGACTAAATTTAAAGTAAATAATATAATCAAGGTGTAATCAGGTTTGGTTATGAAAACTAAATATTTTGTTGGTATCAGCCAAAGTGATTAACTAAAAAGCGTTGTAAACGCAAAAGGAGGGTAACAATGAAAAAATTCATTGCAAATTGCGGTAAAGTTTTCTTAGATATGGCAAACAGCGGTTTACTAATTTTCTATGATGTAAAAAACTTCTAATCGCTAGACAAAAGTTTTTGTCAAAAATTTATGGGAACTCTTAGCCTAAAAGTAGGTTAGGGGCTTTTTTCTTTTTAAAGGCAAAAATATTTTATAAAAACAAGTGCTTTATTGTTAAATACTTGACTGTGTTTTAAATTTAATATATAATCTTTTAAAATACTATTTTAAATACTCAAAGAAAGGTGCTTTTATGTGCAAAGAATTGATTGAAAAATTAAACGCTAAAACTGCAGAAGAAAGGCTTTCTGCTTTAGAAGAATTAGTTAAGGTTGAAACTGAAAAACCTGTTCGCCGTGATAATGATGCTAATAACCATATTCACACAATATATTCATTTTCACCATATTCGCCAACAAAAGCGGCATATATGGCGTATAAGGCTGGCTTAACTAGTGCAGGCATTATGGACCACGATAGTTTATCTGGCGCAGAAGAATTTAAAAAGGCTTGTAAAATTTTGGGGCTTGGCTCAACTTGTGGGGTTGAAGTTCGTTGTAAGTTCAACCGTGGTTTTGGTAAGATGAACCACCCAGACCAAGAAAATTGTATATATATGGCAGCGCATGGCGTTCCAGCACAAAACATTGATGCGTTTAACTCTTACCTTGCTTATTATAGAAAGAAAAGAAATGAGCGTGATGCTAAAATGTGCCAACTTATCACAAACAAGTTCGGTAAGTTTGGTATTGAATTAGATTTTGAAAAGGATATTTTACCTTTATCACAATCATTTGAGGGTGGTAGCGTTACCGAACGCCATCTTTTATACGGGTTAGCAGTTAAACTTGATAAAAAGTTTGGTAGAACTGAAAGTTTAATTGCCTTTTTAGAAAACGACCTTAACTTAAAGGTTAGTGAAAAGGTTAAAGGCTTTTTATTAGATAAAGAAAACCCACATTTCTTATACGATTTATTAGGCGTGTTAAAAGCAGACACAGCGTTTTTCTATATTGACGCTGATGAAGAAATGCCAGACTGTCAAGAATTCGTTAACAAGGCAATAGAATTTGGCGCAATTCCAGCATACGCATACTTAGGTGACGTTGGCGATTCTGTTACCGGGGATAAAAAGGCGCAAAAATTTGAAGATGCTTTCTTAGATGACTTAATGAAAGAAATTAAGAAGACGGGCTTTAAGGCAGTTGCATATATGCCAACAAGAAACACCTCAGTACAACTTGATAGAATTAGTGGACTTTGCAAAGACTTTAATATGTTTGAAATTAGTGGGGAAGACGTAAACTCTTCACGCCAAAAGTTTGCTTGCGAAGCGTTAGCAAACCCTAAATTTGCACACTTAATTGATGCAACTTGGGCGTTAATCGGCCACGAAAGCATTTCAAGTGAAAAGGGCGTTGAATACGGAATGTTTAGTGAAAAATCTATCGCTGAAACCCCTAGCCTAATTGAAAGGGTTAAAAAGTTTGCCGTTATCGGGCATAACACAGTAAAATAAAAAAATAATTAATATAAATTTTTAAGGAGAATAAAAAAATGAGTGCAATTAATTTAGAAGGTAAAGTAGCAGTTGTAACAGGTGCTAGCCAAGGTTTAGGCGAAGCGTTAGCAATGCGTCTTGATAAAGAAGGATGCAAAGTTGCAGTTTGTGATATTAATATTGAAGGTGCAAAAGCAGTAGCATCAAAACTTAATGATGCAATGGCGTTAGCAGTTGACGTAACTAAGTTTGACCAACTTGAAAACGCAGCAAAAGAAGTTATTGCTAAATGGGGCAAAGTTGATATTTTAATTTGCAATGCAGCAATCGTTAAGAGTGGTGATATTTTCAATCTTTCACCAGAAGCATTCTCATTAGTTACTAACATTAACTTAAACGGCTATTTCAACACCGTTAAAGCATTTGCACCATATATGCTTGAAGCAAAAAGCGGTTCAATTATCCAAATCAACTCTAAGTCAGGTAGAAAAGGTAGTTTCAAAAACGGCGCATATGCAGCAAGTAAGTTTGGTGGCGTAGGCTTAACACAAAGTTTAGCATTAGAATTTGCTGAATCAGGCGTAAGGGTAAACTGTATTTGCCCAGGCAACCTTTTAAATTCACCATTGTGGGTAAACAGCCTATTCAAACAATATGCTGCTAACCAAGGTATTACCGAAGAACAAGTTAGAGAAAAATATATTAACCAAGTTCCTATGAAGCGCTCTTGCGAATATTTAGATATTGAAAACGCAATGGTATTCTTAGCATCAGATTATTCTAGTTATATGACCGGTCAAGCAATCAACGTAACCGGTGGCCAACAAATGTAATTAAACCAAAGAGAAATATTTTTTGGTTAGATTTTTAAGGAGTATAAAATGAACTTTAATCTTATGCACCCAGCAGAACAAATAGTTTTGCTTATTAACCGTGTGTATCAAAAAGGTTTAACAACAACTTCTGGTGGCAACTTATCAATACTTGATACTGAAGGGAATATTTGGATTACCCCATCAGGCATTGATAAAGGTTCTTTAACACCAGCAGATATTTGTAAAGTTTTGCCAGACGGCACAGTTATCGGTAAACATAAACCATCAGTAGAACTTCCTTTCCATAAACTTGTTTATGAAACCCGTTCAGACGTAAGTGCAGTATTGCACGCGCATCCACCAGCACTTGTAAGTTATAGTTTAATTAGGCAAATACCTAACACTAATATAATCCCAACCCCACACCAAGTATGTGGTAAAGTTGGCATTGCCCCTTATGAAGTTCCTGGTAGTGATGCTTTAGCGCAAAGTATCGTTAAAGAAATTAAAAAAGGTCTTAACGTAGTTATTATGGAAAACCACGGGGTTATCACTTGTGCTGACAACTTGTTTGAAGCGTTCAAGCGTTTTGAAACTTTAAACTTTGCCGCATCAATCAGTATAACTGCGTCAATTCTAGGTAAACCTGAAGGCTTAACTAGTGAAGATATTGAAATTAACAATAGAAAGGGTTTAACTACGCTTGGTGAATTTATTCCAACTAACTTTAGTTCTGAAGAAAGAAGATTAAGAAAGGAAATGTGCGCACTTATTCATAGGTCTTATGACCAAGGCTTGTTCACAAGTACGCAAGGCACTTTCTCAGTGCGTTTAGATGAGCACTCTTTCTTAATCACACCATACGGCGTTGATAGAAAGTATATTGAACCTGAAGATATTGTTAGAATAGAACATAACTGGCGTGAAGCAGGTAAGCAACCAAGCCGTTCAGTTGGTCTTCATAAACTTATTTATGATAATCACCCTGAAATTAACGCAATCACGGTTGCACACCCAAAGCATCTTATGGCTTTCGGCGTCACTCATACGCCTATTGATAGTCGCACTATTCCAGAATCATATATAGCAATGCGTGATATAGGCAGAGTTCCTTTTGGAACAAATATCATAAATCCGCAAAAGATTTCTGATATGATTTCTTCTCACTCACCAGTAGTTCTTGTTGAAAATGATAGCGTTATCAGTACGGGTAATACCTTAATCAATGCGTTTGATAGGTTAGAAGTTGCTGAATTTACGGCAAACACAATTATTCACGCAAAAATGATAGGCGATATCGTTATGATTAGCGATAAAGAAGTTGAAGATATAAACGTAGCGTTTAATCTTAAATAAACAAAAAGGGGATAAAATTATGCAAAAAGCAATAAAAGATTTAATTGAAATTTCACAATACGCAGGCGACCGTGCCGATTATACACAAGGTGGCGGCGGCAACACTTCTGTTAAAGTTTTTGAAAACGGTTCAATGCTTATTAAAGCATCAGGCTATCGTTTAGTTGATATTTCTGAAAACACGGCGTTTGTAGCAGTTGATAAAAATAAAATTCAAAACTACTACGAAAGCGTTGATTTAAGCGTTGAAAAAGATTATGAAAAAGAAAGTGCTGAAGTTTCTAAGAACTCAGTAATAACAATTGCAAATATGCCAACACTTCGCCCAAGCGTTGAAGTTGGTTTCCACGCAATCTTAAAAAAATACGTTATTCACACCCACTCTGTTTATGCAAATATTTTAACTTGCAGTCAAGAAGGCGAACAATTAGCAGAAAAGTTGTTCAAGGGTAAAGACTTTGGTTTTATTTTCTTACCATATATCAACCCAGGCTTTGAACTAACGCTTGCTATGAAAAATAAGATTGATGCGTTCGTTAAAGAAACAGGCAAATACCCAGAAGTTATCTTTATGAAAAACCACGGTTTAGTTGTTACTGGCGACTATATTGAAAGGGTAAAGGCTGTTAATACTGACGTTAATGAAACTATTAGAAAATACTTTAATTTAGAAGATAATTTTAGGGCAGTTAAATTAGTTGCAACTGAAAACGGCTTTGTTTCTGATATTGATATTGTTAAAAACTTTGTTAAAGAAAACGTTTTAACAAAAGATTTATTAGATGAAACCCCACTTTATCCAGACCAACTTGTTTACTTAAACAACATTTTAGCCCACTCACCAAACACAATGGTAGCAAAAGACGGCAACGTATATTATAATACTGATATTAAGCAAGCAACCACTTTGGAAGAAACACTTGCAGCATATATTTTCGTTGTTACAGCAGTTAAAAATAACGGCTTAACCGTTTCTAAAATGAGCGAAAAAGAAGTTTACTTTATCAATAACTGGGAAGCAGAAAAATATCGCCGTTCAGTTAAATAATTTTAGTTAAATAAAAAATAAACCCCACTACTCAGAAAAATGAGCAGTGGGGTTTTAACTTTAAAAAATTAATCTTCAATACCTAAAAGAAAGTCAGAAGGCACGTTAAAAAATTTGGCAAGTTTATAAACAACTTCTGCAGAAGGTAGTTGTTTACCTGTTTCCCAATAACTAACAGAAGCGTTGCTAATATTCAAAAGTTCGGCAAGTTGATTTTGCCCAATACCTGCTTCTTTGCGTAAATATTTAATTTTGTTTCCCATCTCTTTCATATCAAACTTATTCATACACATAATATTCTAACAATAATTAGATTTTTTGCTTGACTTCTAATTATAATTAGAATATAATTTAAATTAGAATTTTTATACTACAAAGGAGAAAAGTTTATGAAAAAGATTATTTGTTTATTGTTAGCGTGTGTATTTTTACTTTCTTTTGGTGGTTGTGCTGATGAATCTTGTTCTCACTCATATTCTAGTGTTGTAACGCAAAAAGCTACTTGTACACAAAACGGCATAAAAACTTTTACTTGTTCTTTATGTAATGATACATACACGGAAGATATCCCCAAACTTTCAACTTCTTCTACTCATCAATATATAGGTTCAACAACAAAAAGAGCAACCTGTTCTAGAGTAGGGAAAAAGAAATATACTTGTTCTGTGTGCAAAGATTATTATACAGAAGAAATCCCTATGTTAGAACATACATATACTTGTCAAACTAATAAGATGGCAACTTGCACACAAAAAGGTCAAAAGGAATATACTTGTGGGGTATGTGGGTATTCGTATAATGAAGAATATTCGTTACAAATTTATTCATCTGAAGATATTTATGATATGGCTAAAGATGTTGCTGTTGAAATTAAAACCTATGATAAAAGTGGTGCTGGGTTAGCATTGGGTAGTGGTTTTGTTTATTCTAAAGATGGAAAAATTATTACTAACTATCATGTTATTGAAGATGCCTATACTGCAGACGTTTACATAGGTGATACAAAATATTCGGTAGCATCAGTTTTAGGCTATGATAAAGATATTGATATTGCAATATTAAAGATTAATGCAAGCAACCTTGCTACATTAACCATTTGTTCTGCCCCTGTAAAAACGGGCAGTCAAGTTTATGCCTTAGGTAGTTCGCGTGGGCTTACTTCAACCTTTTCTAGAGGTGTTATATCTACTGCCAATCGTGAAATGGATGGCGTTAAATATATTCAACACGACGCTGCAATTTCAAACGGAAATTCGGGTGGTCCATTATTAAATGAATATTGTGAAATTATAGGTATCAACACATTGACAATAAAAGATTCTCAAAATCTTAATTTTGCAATTAATGTTTCAGAAATTGACAATGTAGACAAATCAAAAAGTTATACTCTAAAAGAAATTTATGATAAAGAAAATCCACCAGCACCAACCCCAAGTTCAGACGTATTTACAACGCTAAAAAATTATATTATAAGCAAAGGCAAATATGATAGTACAGACAAGGAATATGATTTAAGTTTTGGGTATGTTTATCTAGATTCATTAGCATATACAACTGGTGCTATATATACGCCAGCAGATGGCACAATCACATTAACGCTATTTATGACTGATAACAATATGGCATCAATGGTCTTCATTGAAATTGATACAATAGACGGTGTTTATAAATGGGTATATGTTGATGCTTATGAACAATATATGGTTGGTAATATATATGGTAGTACATTTAATTCTAATACCATTCTATCTTATACAAATTATTCTGGTATTTCTACAACGTCGTTGCGTAACACAGTTAGGGAATTAGCATCAACAATGGTGCGTTTATTAATTATTAATGTAAATATAGACTATGCAAGTATAGGTGTAACGGCTAAAAGTTTAGGTTTTGTAAACTATTAAAATTTTAACAAACAACGCAACAAAAAAACTCACCCTGCATTAAATT
>JAZRDW010000145.1:0-5491 GCA_045660505.1 Christensenellaceae bacterium
ATAGTTAATTTAATAAAAAAAATAG
Source organism: Christensenellaceae bacterium (assembly GCA_045660505.1). GTDB lineage: Bacteria > Bacillota > Clostridia > Christensenellales > Borkfalkiaceae > UBA1259. Next base: position 26 of record JAZRDW010000145.1, read on the forward strand.
TTTAAATAAAAAATATTTTAAAAAGGTAGGTTAAACATTTGTTAAAATTTCTTTTTTAGTGTATCATAGATTATAAACTTATAATAGGAGAGAATTTGAAATGATTCAGAAAAAAAGAAAGATTGCTGTTCTTGGAACAGGTAACGTTGGCGCAACAATTGCTTATTGCTTAACATTACAAGGCATTTGTTCAGAAATTGTTTTAGTTGATATCAACAAAGAAAAGGCTGAAGCCGAAGCGCTTGACCTTTCACAATGCGCAGCGTGCGTTCCATCAGTTAAGGTTTGGAGTGGTGACTATGAAGACGTTGCTGGTTCAGATATCGTAGTTGTAACTTTCGGTGTTGGTAGAAAGCCAGGTCAAACAAGACTTGATTTAGCAAACATTAACGTTGGTATATTAAAGAGCGTTATGCCAAACGTGGCAAAAATTGCTCCAGACGCTTTATACGTTGTAGTTAGCAACCCTGTTGACGTTTTAACTTACGTTACTATGAAGTGCACAGGCTTACCTAAGAACCAAGTTATCGGTACGGGTACACTTCTTGACTCTAACAGGTTAGCACAAGCAGTTGCATCATACTGTGGTGTTGATACACACAACGTTAACGCTTACGTTTTAGGCGAACACGGTGATGCTTGTATGGCACCTTGGAGTCTTTGCACAGTTTGCGGTATGCCTATTAAGGAATACTGCACTAAGATTATGAAGGTTAGTGAAGAAGAACTTGAAAACGAATTAACTAATATCTATACAGGTATGGTTGCAGCAGGTTCAAAGGTTATTAAGGGTAAGGGCGCAACTTTCTATGCAATTGCAGCATCTACCGTTCAATTAATTAAAGCACTTCTTTCTGATACAGATACAATTTTACCACTTGCAACACTTTTAGATGGTGAATACGGCGCTAAAAACCTTTGCACAGGCGTTCTTTGCAAAGTTGGTGGCTGTGGCTTTAAGGAAATTGTTGAATTACCATTACCAGAAGCAGAACAAAAATTACTTTCTGAAAAATTAGAATCTTTAGATAATACTTATAATGCTTTAGGCGTTAGAGAATAATTATTAATAAACTAAAAAAGCGTTCAAATTTTGAACGCTTTTTTTATTTTTATTTATAATAAAAACACGGAAAAAACTGCGTGTTTTTTTATTTTTTATATTATTTTTTTGTGTTATATTCAATAAACTTTCTACTAGCGATTGAAAGGTAGTGGTTTTTCTTTTGGTAAAAATAGATATTCCTTTTAGTAATTTGGTCTGGCAATCTATAATAGTAAATATCCCTATCCGTTTCAATGTTTTTAATTAGTGTATCACTAACGAAAGATATTCCCATGCCAGAGCAAGAAATGTTATAAGAAGTTACTTGTTGGTCAAGGTAAAATTTAGCGTTAGGGGTTAGGGAATACTTTTTAAACAACTTTTCGGCACGCTTACCCGTATCGTTTTCATGGTGAAGAAGAATAAAAGGTTCGTTTGCAAATTCAATTAAGTTAACGCTTTTATTAGTGTCTAAATGTGCATCATTTTTAATATCCTTTTCAGTCATACGGAATTCTTTTAGGCGCTTATTAATTTCAAAGTGCTTTGGAACGGCTAAAAGCAAAAGTTCTGAAGTATAAACTTCTGAAACAATGTTTTCGTTTTCATTAATAGCATTGTCAATTATAATATCTAGGTTGCCGTTTGCAAGGTTGGTCATTAAATTTTTAGTGTTATCTTCAAAAATTTCAAACTGAATTTTTGGGTGCTTAGAGTTAAAGTCTGAAATTAGTTTTGGTAAAATGTAAGAAGAAAAGAAACTTGTTCCACCTATTCTAATTTTACCTGCTTTTAAGTTGGCGTGGTCAGAAATATACCTAGCAAAATCACTCTCTTTTTCTTGAATAGAAAGGGCATAGTTAACGTATTCTTTGCCAACTTCAGTAAGGGTAATAGGGTTAGAAGAACGGTCAAAAATAGGTGCGCCTATCTTATCTTCAATACGCTTAATTGATGCTGAAAGTGATGGTTGTGAAACAAAAAGTTTTTCAGCAGCCTTTGTAAAACCACCTTCACGATAAACTGATAAAATGTATTCTTTATTCCTAAACATTTAATTTTGCCCCCATAACTTAAAAGTAATAGTTTTTATGTTTTAATATGTATTTGATTATATCATATTTTTGTAGTATAATCAAGTTGATAGCAATAGATATTTATTTTTTTTGGAGAAATTATGCAAAAATTTAGGTTAGAAAGTGATTCTATAGGGCAAAGGGAAGTGCCTATTGACGCATATTACGGCGTTCAAAGTTTACGTGCTAGAGAAAATTTTAAGATTACTGGTAAAACAACACATTTAGAATTTGTTAAAGCCATTGTTGAAATTAAAAAGGCAGCCGTTATCACTAATGGACAAGCAAAGGTTATTGATAAAAAAATAGTTGATGCTATTGAAAAGGCTTGTGATGAAATTTTAGACGGAAAGTTTTTAGATAACTTTATTGTTGATGCTATCCAAGGTGGTGCAGGCACTTCATTTAATATGAACGCAAACGAAGTTATTTCTAACCGTGCAATAGAAATTTTGGGTGGAAATAAGGGGGATTATTCAATAGTTCACCCAAACGACCACGCAAACTGCGGTCAATCTACTAACGACGTGTTTCCTAGCGCAGGCAAAATTGCAACAATTCGCCTTTTACAAAAGGCTATTGAAGAACTTAAAGTTTTCAAAGATGCACTAGTAAATAAGGCAGAAGAATTTAGTAGCGTTATTAAAATGGGCAGAACGGAAATGCAAGATGCCGTGCCTGTTAGTTTTAAGCAAGTGTTTAATGCTTATGCAAGCGCAATAAGCCGTGATATTACCCGCTTTAATAAAGCGATAAAAGAACTTTCAGTTCTTAATATGGGTGGAACGGCTATCGGCACGGGGATAACTGCTAATAAAGATTACATAAAAAATATTGTTCCAAAAATTGCTTTAATCACAGGGTTAAACTTAGTTCAAGCAGATGACTTAGTTGATGCAACGCAAAATTTAGATAGTTTAGTTTTTGTTTCTGGAATAGTTAAATCATGTGCTGTGAATTTATCCAAAATGGCAAACGATTTAAGGTTAATGTCTTCAGGCCCAAGAACGGGTTTAGGGGAAATTAATTTGCCACCAAAGCAAAACGGCTCTTCAATAATGCCTGGTAAGGTTAACCCCGTTATACCAGAAGTTGTTAGCCAAATTGCATTTAATATTATCGGCAACGACACAACTATTACAATGGCTGCTGAAGCAGGGCAATTAGAATTAAACGCTTTTGAACCAGTAATCTTTAACTCACTATTTGAATCAATTGAAAGGTTAACAAACGGCGTTAAAGTTTTCAAAACCGATTGCATTGATAACTTAGTTGTTAACGAAAAAAATTGCAAGGCTGAACTTGATAGGTGCATAGGTATTGTAACTGCACTTTGCCCATATATCGGCTACACAAAGTCAGCATACCTTGCTAAAAAGGCGTTGAAGGAAGATAAAACTATAAAAGCCGTAATTTTAGAAGAAAAAGTTTTAACGGAAGAAGAAATTGATAAAATTTTAGACCCAAGCAAAATGATATAAATATAGGTAAACGCAAAAAAATTTAGGTCGTCAAAAAAAATATTTGCGTTATTAAAAAAAGGTAGGCAAAAATGCCTACCTTTTAACTTTTAAATTAAATAGATATTAAAAAAATGATATAAAAAATTAGGTGTTAACTTCTAAGCCGGCAGGGGAAAACATAAAAATGTTTTTATCCATTTCATAAACACCGCCGCCCAACGCATAAATAGCGCCAGATAACATATCAAGCACCCTTAAAGCCGTTTCAGTTTTAACTTTTGTTAAGTGAACAACAGCGTTTTTACCAGCCCTAATAGCATCAATAATAACAGCCACGTCGTTATAAGAAGTAGGGCTAAATACTGCAACAGGTGCGCTTTTTGTGTTTGGTTGACCTAAACTATCATCAAAGTTAAGGTTAAGCGACCTATCGTTTTTAGTTTTTTGTTCTTTGTTACTAAACAAATCAAACAATCCCATTTTTATATATCTCCATAATTTCTTTTTCCAAAAATAGTAGTTCCAAGTCTAATCATATTACTGCCGTTTTTAATGGCAATTTTATAATCGTTTGACATACCCATTGAAAGGTATTTAAATTGAAAGCCTTTTGCCTTTAGTTCATCAAAAAGACGGCGCATTTTTTTGCACAATTCTTCTAATGCTTGTTCATCATCAGTATGGGGTAGCATTGCCATTAAACCTAAAAGGTTTAAGTTTTTATATTCATTAGCAATGTTTTCAATATTCGTAAAAGCATCTTCATAAGAAAAGCCACTTTTAGAAAGTTCACCACCGATATTTATTTCAATTAGAATATTTTGTTTAATATTCTTTTTTTGCGCTTGTTTATCAATTTCTTTTGCTAAGTTAACACTATCAACTGAATGTATTAAATCAACCTTGCCAACTAAATATTTAACCTTATTAGTTTGTAAATGCCCGATAAAGTGCTGTTTTGCGATAGGGGATATAAAGTCGTGTTTAGCGTTAAATTCTTGCACCTTATTTTCGGCAACAATTTTTAGTCCACTATCTATCGCTTGATTAATAATTTCAACAGGCATAGTTTTAGTAGCGCCAACTACTAAAATTTCTTCCCCTAAATTATTGCCTTTTTTGACTTCTTCTAAAACACTTTTAATTCTATCAGTTAGCATTATTATTTGCCGTTAATAACGTCGTTCATATTGAATAAGCCACTCTTTTTATTTACGATATAGAGTGCAGCCTTAACAGCCCCGTCAGCAAAAACACTTCTATCTGTTGCTAAGTGTGAAAGGCTAACCGTTTCAAAGCCACTAGCAAAAATAACTTCGTGTTCACCAACTATACCACCACCACGAACGGCGTGAATACCTATTTCATTTTTATCACGCTTTCCGCAAATGCCTTCTCTACCATAGGTATAGAATTTTTCAGGATTAACTTCCTTTACACCATCAGCGAGCATAAGTGCTGTGCCACTAGGCGCGTCAACTTTTTGGTTGTGGTGTTTTTCAATAATTTCAATATCAAAGCCCTCTAAACTAGATGCAGCCTTTTTAACTAAATCAATTAAAACGTTAATCCCTAAAGACATATTGCCAGAACGGAAAAGAGCAATTTTTTCACTTGCTTTTTTAACCTTTTCAACTTGTTCAACTGAATAACCCGTTGCGCATAGTACGGCAGGGATTTTTTTATTTAAGCAAAATTCTAAAATATTATCTAAATTTGCTGGGGAAGAAAAGTCAATAACAACGTCAACTTTTTCGCTAATTTTATCAAAACTATTGTAAATTTTATAATTTGCGTTTGAGAAATCTTCTTTTATATCAATACCACAAACGGCGTTAATATTTTCATTTAAGGCACAAGCATCATAAACTTTTTTGCCCAT
>JAZRDW010000146.1:0-5355 GCA_045660505.1 Christensenellaceae bacterium
ATTTTATCTTTTTTCTTGGTGGTTAAGGGCAAAAATCTTTAGCATAACACTTGAATATAGGTATATTTTAGTGTATAATATATATAATGTTAAATAAATAAACATTTAATTTAGATTTTTAGAGAGAATTTCTTATGTATAAAGTAAAATATAATGAGTGGTTGAATAGTTCTGTTTTGTCTGAAAAGGAAAAAACGGAACTTTTTGATATTAAAGATAATGAAAGTGAAATTGAATATCGTTTTGGTAAAGCCTTAGAATTTGGCACGGCTGGTATGCGTGGCATTATTGGTTTAGGCACTAACATGATGAATATTTATACCGTTAAGTTAGCGACACAAGGCTTAGCCGAATATATTAAGGCGCTTGGTCCTAAAGCGTGTGCCCGTGGGGTGGTTATTTCTTACGACACAAGGCGTATGTCTTATGAGTTTGCGTATGCTTCTGCCCTAGTTTTAGCATCTAACGGAATTAAGGCGTATATGTTTGACCAAGTTCACCCCGTACCTATGCTTTCTTATGCTGTGCGTGAACTTAAAACTATTGCAGGCATTATGATTACTGCAGGACATAACCCTAAAGAATACAACGGCTATAAAGTTTATGGTGAAGACGGGGCGCAAATGTCACCCGAATCAACGGCAAAGGTTGTTGAATATATTAACCAAATTGATGATTGCCTATCTTCTAAGATTTTATGCGATACAAAAAAAGAAAATAAAATTTATTCAGTTCCAAAGTGGATAGATAGAAAGTATTATAGAACGCTTAAAAAACTTTCCCTTTCACCTAAGGAAGTTAGAAAGGTTGGTAAAACTATAAAACTAGTTTACACCCCTGTTCACGGCAGTGGTTTTGTGCCTGTGACAACAATTTTGAAGAAAATGGGTATTTTGGCAACCCTAGTGCCAGAACAAATTCAACCTGACACAGAGTTTTCAACGGTAAAAGTGCCTAACCCAGAAATTAAAGAAACGCTTACCCTTGCTATTAAAATGGCAGATTTTAAGAATGCAGACGTTGTTTTTGGAACTGACCCTGACTGCGATAGGCTTGGCGTTGCTATCCGTGATGATAACGGGGACTTTATTTCCCTATCAGGCAACCAAGTTGGCATACTTTTGCTAGATTATATTTTAAGAAGATTAAAAGAAACAAAAAAATTAACTTCAAAAGGGTTTGTTGTTAAAAGTTTCGTATCAACAAGTATGGCAAAACTTATTGCTGACGACTATGGCGTTGAACTTATTGAAACGCCTGTTGGCTTTAAGTTTATAGGTGAAAAGATTAAAGAACTTGATGACACTAATAAACGCAAATTTATTTTCGGCTTTGAAGAAAGTTGTGGTTATTTGCGTGGAACCCATTGTAGGGATAAAGATGCAGTTGTTGCAAGTATGCTTTTTGCTGAAATGGTTTGTTATTACACCTTTAACAATATAGGTGTTTACCAAAGGCTAACTAACCTTTATGAAAAGTACGGCTTTGTTTACGACTTAAACGTTAGCACAGAGTATAAAGGGCTTAACGCAATGGCTGAAATGAACGCCGTTGTTGATAAACTTAAAACTAAGCCTATTGAAACGATTTGTAACCTTAAGGTTAAAGAAACTAGGGATTATTCAGCATTAAAATCTACCCTTGCTGACGGAACGATTAGAAAAATTGACACAAGCCCAGTCAACGCAGTTTATTACCAACTTGAAGACGGCAGTTTTATTTGCGTTCGCCCAAGTGGAACTGAACCTAAACTTAAAGTATATTATTCACTTAAGTGTGAAAACCAAAGTGTGGCTGAACAAAAATTCTTAATCTTTAAGGAAGACTTTGAGAAAATTATGAATAGTTAATTATTCTTTAAAAAACAAAAACGGCAGATATAATATCTGCCGTTTTCTTTTATTCAATTTATACTTATTAATATTTAACAGGCATTGAACTATTTGCATAGAGTTGTTCAATTAACCTAACAACTTCCCTTGCCATAGAAAGGTTAACGAACATTTCTTTGCCTTCGGTAATTTTATAATATAAATCTTCGTAAAGTTTTTGAGTACCTACGTCAAAAGCCGTGCCGTTATAAGTTCCTTTTTCTTCGTGAGTGATAAGTTTTTCACCACAGTATAATGGGTTGCCTAATTCATCTTCTAAGAACTTTTCTTGAACAGGGCGAACAGGGTTTTCGCCGTCTATAATATATTTATACTCATAACTTGATGGTGTGCACTTAAAAGTACCACGGGTGCCTTGAATTTTAACGTTATAGTTTGAATATGCGTCGGTATTGTTAATTTCAACGTCAACGATAGGTTTAGAAGGTGCAGTTAAAATAAGTTTGCAATAGTCGTCAGAGTCACCACTAGACATTGGTGTATGTTGTAAAGATGAATAGTTTACTTTCCAGTCCTTATCAAAATCTAAAGCGCCTAAAGCAATACCTAATGGGTGTGGGCCTGTGTTATAGGTATTACCTGCCATTTTCTTTTGAAGTGTTTGCCAGTCCCAACGGCGAGCAAAACCATTGTAACGAATACTAACTTGTAAAACGTCACCGATAACTTTATCTTTAATAATACGCAAAACATCAGAATAGAAAGGTGCATAGAAAGTTTGTTGGAATACTGCTAAAACAACGCCCTTTTCTTTTGCAAGATTAGTTAAAATATCACATTCATAGCGATTTCTTACAAAAGGTTTTTCGCATAGAACGTTAAAGCCGTGTTCTAACAAGTCTTTAGTAATAGGAAAGTGCATTTGTGAATAGGTTGCGTTTACAACCAAGTCTATATCTTTTTTATCAAAAAGTTCTTTATAATCTGCTAAAACTTCGCATCCGTTATAACGGGCTTTAGAAATTTCCCTACGGCGCGCATCTTCATCAACAACGTATTTAACGTTATAAAATTTATTTTCTTCTGACAAATAGAAAGCCCCGTGAATATCTTTACCACTTCTGCCTTGACCTATAATTGCTAAATTTAACTTTTTCACCCTTAACTACTCCTTATTTATTTTTTTACCACCAACGAAAATATCGCTAACTTCAATATCGCTATCAAAAACTATAATATCAGCATCTTTACCTTGTTCTAAAACACCTTTATTTATATTAAGCAAGGTTGCTGGTGTTTGGGTTAACATTTTAACTGCAGTTTCAACACTAAAACCACAATCAAAAACGAGTGTTCTAATAAGTTTATCACTAGTAGCCACGCTACCTGCAAAAGCACTTCTATCTTTAAGTTTGCAAACCCCGTCTTCAACGATAAATTCCGTGCCACTCATTACCCCCTCAGTAATAGAAGTGCCGGCAATTTCAAGACTATCGGTAATTAATATAACCTTATCCGTACCCTTAATTTTAATAATCATTTTAATTAAATCTGCAGGTAAGTGTTTGCCATCTGCAATGATTTCAACATAAAGTTCATCTCTTAGATATGCGCTTTCTATAACCCCTAAACTTCTAAAACCAAATTCCCTTGTAACGGTTGAAGTGCAAGAATATAAGTGAGTTATAAGGTTGCAACCATTTTCAATAGCAACTTGCATATCTTGGTATTTAGCGTCGGTATGCCCTGCTGATGCTATTATATTATGGTCGGTTAGGTATTTGCAAAATTCCCCGTTAAAATCGTTTTCAGGGGCGTAAGTCCACCTAGTAATGCTATCGCCATACTCACTAATCAAACTTTCATAATCATCTTTAACAGGTGGGGTAATAAACTTGGGGCATTGCGCACCCGCTTGTTTTGGGGAAAGATATGGCCCTTCTAAATGCGCGCCTAAAATATTCCCTTTAGTTTTACCTTTTGCCTTGTGAATATTTATAACGGCGTTTTTCATTGTTTCAAATTCGCCGGCAGAAATTGTTGGAACTACGCTTGTTGTTCCGTGATATAAATGGTAATCACAACCATTTATAACGTCTTCAACCGTGCTATTCATAAAGGCGTTTCCACCAGCGCCGTGCGTATGAATATCAATAAAACCTGGGGCAACGAATTTGCCCGTATAATCATATTCACAATCGGCTTTTCTTTCTATGGTGCTAACTTCTTTAATTTTATCGCCATCTATATAAAGGTATCCGCTAAAAAGTTTATCTTTAACGATTATTTTATCACTTTTAATTCTAATCATAGTAATTTTGAACTCTCATTATCTAAATACAATATAGCATTATCGTGTGTTCTAAGAATACTTGCTGGGCAATGTTCATCAATACTGCCGTTTAAGGTTTCGTATACAGCGTTTGCCTTAGTTGGCGCTGGAACGATACAGAATAAATATGGCGCTTTAACCAAGGTTGGAACGGTTAAGGTCATTGCGTGGGTTGGAACTAAATCTAGTTTAGCAAAGCAACCGTCGTTCACTTGTTGTTGACGGCAAATTTCATCAAGTTTAACAGGTTTAACAACCTTTTTATCATTAAAGTCTGCAACAGGTGGGTCGTTAAACGCAATGTGTCCGTTTTCGCCTATACCCATAATAACAATATCGGTTGGGTTTTCTAATAAAATTTTACCATACCTTTCTGCTTCCTTTTCAGGGTCGGTAGTAGTAATATCAATATAGTTAACACTCTTAAATGGAACAAGTCCAAAAATATGGTCTTTTAAGAAATTACCAAAGCCTTGTGGGGCATCTTTATCAAGCCCTATGTATTCATCCATATGGTAAGCGTTTACCCTATTCCACTCAATAGATTTATCTTCTACAAGTGCTTTAAGAACGTCGTTTTGTGATGGTGCTGCAGCAAAAATCATATTGATTTCAGCCTTTTCACTAAGCAAACTTGCAATTCTTTCCTTAATTTCCCTTGCAGAATCTTCGCCCATAAGCGTACGGTTTGGGTAAATTTTTACGGTTAATTTGTCCTTCTTAAAACTTTTCATAATATTCTCCTTTTTGTTATCAAGTGGTGAATCCACAAAATAAAATGGTTTTTTTTTCATTATTTTACTTGCTTTTTCCCAAACGGCTTTTGCTTGCATTAAATAACACTCTGCATCACAAACTTTACCTTTTGTAAGTTCCGTTTGGTCTAAAAAACTACCTAGCCTAACATAACGTTGTTTTGTGTTTGTTGGGGCGAAAGTAAACCTTTTAAGTAGTTTTGTTCGTTTTATATTTCCATCATCAAAAATATACTCTTTCTCAAGTGCGTTATGGAATAAATATGGTGGATTAATAGTTTGCTCTACCCCGTGCATAGAAGTATTGCAACCTATACCACAACCTATAAACAAAATTTTTCCGTTTAACTTTGGTAATTTTGCTATGGGTGAATTTTCCCCCACCATTGTAGTATGTTTATCGTGACCATTAACCAAAAACTCTGCATTTAAGCCT
>JAZRDW010000147.1:0-1759 GCA_045660505.1 Christensenellaceae bacterium
AAAAATTTTTTTCCTATTAAAAAAGCGCCCTTTTTACTTAAAAAAGAACGCTTTAATATATGCTTAAATCTTATTTAATATAATATATAATGTATATTAGCCTAACTTATCTAATTCTTCTAGCCAAATTGCGCTATCCAAATCAGACGGCATTTTTAAGCCACCCCTAGGAGAGAGTGAAATTTCACTAACCTTTGCGCCGTCTGGCAAGCAAGAACGCTTAAATTGTTGGTTGAAAAATCTTCTTGCAAAGGTTTTAAGCCACTTTAATATAGTTTTATTATCAAATTCGCCCTTAAATGAATTTACGGCAATATGATAAATTTTTGTTAATGAACTGCCCCTATTGATTAAATGATATAAATAAAAATCATGCAAAATATACGGGCCAACAATATCTTCAGTCACTTGTTTAATAGTGTTATCGTTTGATGGCAATAGTTCTGGGCTAACAGGCGTATCTAAAATATCTTTTAATACTGCCCTAAACTTACCCCTACCTTTGTTTGCAGTATAATCAACCAAATGCCTTACCAAAGTTTTTGGAATTGATGCGTTAAGTGCATACATACTCATATGGTCGCCGTTATAAGTAGCAAAGCCTAAAGCAAGTTCACTTAAATCACCCGTACCTATAACAATGCCGTTAACGGCGTTTGCATAATCCATTAAAATTTGCGTGCGTTCCCTTGCTTGTGAATTTTCATAACAAGCGTCGTGCATATCTATTGGGTGTGAAATATCTTTTAAGTGCCTTTTAACTGCTTTTAAAATATCAATTTTCTTTAAGGTAACGCCGAACGCTTTTGCTAAAACTATACTATTATCAAAAGTTCTTTTGCTTGTTCCAAAGCAAGGCATTGTTATTGCAATAATATCTTTTTTAGGTTTATTTAATAATTCCATTGCCCTGCAAGCGATTATTAAAGCAAGCGTGCTATCAAGCCCACCAGACACACCTAAAACTAATTTTTGCGCTTTTACGTGCTCAATTCTTTTCTTTAAGCCAAAAGCAGAAATATCAATTAAAAGTTGTTCTTCGCCTAAATTTATAAAAGGTGTTTTGTCATAAACTCTTGACAAGGTTTCGCTAGTGTTTTCCATAAAAAAGTTGATATTTTTATACTCTTTTTCAGGAATATAAAAATTTTTTTCTTTTTGCTTATTCCTTTCAAAAGTAATATAATTTAAATCAACTTCAGCGCAAATAAAGTTATCTTCAAAAGGATAGTTTTGCGCTAAAACTACGCCGTTTTCTGCAATAATATTATGCCCTGAAAAAACAAAGTCTGTTGTAGATTCACCTTCTGATGCATTTGCATAAATATAGCAAGAAGTGGTAGATAACGAACAATTTTCAATGGCCTTTTCTTTCTTCTTATTTTCAAGTGAAAATTCTGGGTCGCTAGATAAATTAACAATAATTTTTACACCATTTTTAGTTAATAATTTTGCTGATGAATAAGGGTTATCCCTATCCGTGCCAACTTCAACGGCAACCTTAAATTGTTCGTTTAACCCGTTAGTAAAAATTAAATCGTTGCCAAAAGCAACTTCTTCCCCAAAAATATTAACTAATTCCGTTTTGCCGTTAAAAATAGAAAAACCTTGCTTAAACGTGCTATTTGGAACAATACCTAAAATTTTGCCGTTTGCAATAACCCCACAAGCATCATAAATACTATCGTTAACACTAAACGGAAAGCCTACGAAAGCAATTATATTTTTATTTGCAGTATAACTTGCTAATTCTTTTACA
>JAZRDW010000148.1:0-1405 GCA_045660505.1 Christensenellaceae bacterium
AGCCTATTATTAAAAGTATGTCCATTGATAAAATAGTTGCTAAAAATGATAATATCGCCATTAAAATTAGCCCAACGCCACATATTATGATGCCAAGCCCAACCCTTTTACCCAAAGGCAATCTATCTTCTTCCTTAACCCTTTTTCTATGGTAAGAGTGCAAGGTTGATATATTCCCTTTAGTGTTTATTATACCTAAAACTATTAAAACAATGCCTACTATTAAAGTTATAATACTTTCCATATTTTTACCCTTTTAAAAATTAACTTTTATACTCATAAAGTTTATATAATTTTTTTGAAGTTTTACCTGCATATATATTCTTAAATATAAACTTTTCAAAACCCTTAAGTTGGTTTATTAAATCTAACGGCGTAATCGAGTGTTCTTTTACAAAAGATAAACCCGTATTTTCTTCTAAAACATTAAAATTTTCCAACCCATACACCGTTTGAACACCAACCGATTTAATAGGATTTTTAAGTTTACTCATTTTAACGGCAAAAGGTGTATAGCAATCAACTAAAACGGATAAATTATTATATTTTTCTTTTAATGCTATAAATAATTGCTTTAACTTTTCATTTGTTAAATACATGCTAACGCCTTCCAAAAGAACTATTGCCCTTTCAGCATTAGGTAAGCCTAAAATAAAAGAAGTATCAGTTATATCAGCACTTACCATTTTATAACTATCGTTTTCTAAATAATAATGCTTGCGTTCTAAAATAACGGCATCTACGTCTATATCTACCCACAAAGCGTTTTGTTTATTAACCCTTTCAACCCTACTATCTAAGCCACAGCCTAAATGCAAAAGGATAGAGTTAGGGTTTTCAATTAACTTTTCTTCCACAAAGTTATCAAAAACTTTTGAACGCATGCCCATATAATATGCAAGCCACTTTGATTTTGCCTTGCCACTTAAATTAAAGTTAGCCTTTCCCCAAATTTCTTCGGCTTTTTTATCTTTTAAAATTATTCCCTTTTTGCTAACTAACGCCTTTCCGTAAAGTGGAATATATAAAGTTTTGTTTACACCATCCATTTTTTAACCTTTTTATCAATATATGCGCATATATATTATATCATAATTAAAGTTAAAATTTCAATAAAAAAGGCTAGGTAAACTTTAACCTAGCCTAGTTAAAACAAAAATTAAACTTCGTTTTTATAAATTTCCTTAAAATATTTATAAGTATCAACTTTCAATTCGCCACAAGCGGCTTCATCTACAGCGATAATTGCATCTTTGTGCATTTGAAGTGCGCTTATCGTCCAAGCGTGGTCAACACCACCTTCTACACAATGCTTAACTGCCCTTGCTTTATTATGCCCGTTAATAACTAATAAAACTTGTTTAGAATCACACACCGTGCCTACCCCAACTGATAAAGCAGTTTT
>JAZRDW010000149.1:0-6339 GCA_045660505.1 Christensenellaceae bacterium
CCATGGCTTGCAGGCTACGTTTACGTTCCTATTCGCCGTGATGACGAACCATTAGAATAAAATAAAAAATCAACAAAAAAATAGTGTTTAATTTATCGCCACACACAATATATTGTGGCGATTTATTTTTTATTAAATAAATACTATTAAAATGCAAAAAACCCCTTTAAAACGCTTGACTTAATATTAAAAATATTTTAATATATTTAGGCGTTTATAAGGCAAAGTTCGTGTTTTTTCAAGATTAGCCCTCTTAATTAAACCGAATGCAATATCTAAAATCGTGTGTAGATAATGCGTTTTGCTTATAACATTAAATTAAAAAATAATCCAAGGAGAAATAAGATAATGAAAACTTATATGGCTCATGCCGACAAAGTTGAAAGAAAGTGGTTCGTTGTTGACGCTGAAGGCGTTGTTCTTGGTAGACTTGCATCAAAAGTTGCTGCAATTCTTCGTGGTAAGAATAAGCCAACCTTCACACCAAACGTTGACACTGGCGATTTCGTTATAGTTATTAATTGCGATAAGGTTGTTTTAACCGGCAAAAAACTTGAAAAGAAATATTACACATATCATACTGGTCATATCGGTGGTCTTAAATCAATTCAATATAAGACACTTATGGCTAACAAAGCAGACGTTGCTGTTTATGAAGCAGTTAAAGGTATGCTCCCTAAGAATAGTTTAGGTCGTAAAATGTTAACTAAACTTAAAGTTTATAGGGGTGCAGAACACAATCATCAGGCTCAAAAGCCAGAAACTATTAAATTAGTGTAATGAGGTGAGATTATGGCAAAAGCAGTAAGTAAAAAGAAAGTTCAATACTGGGGCACAGGCAGAAGAAAGAAGGCAGTTGCACGCGTTCGTTTAGTTCCTGCTGGTGATGGTGCTATTGTTATCAACAAAAAGAGTCTTGATGAATATTTTGGTCTTGACACATTAAAGTTTATCGTTCGCCAACCATTAGTTTTAGTTGACGCACTCGCTAAATACGACGTTTTCGTTAACGTTTGTGGTGGTGGTTTTACTGGTCAAGCAGGCGCAATTAGACACGGCATTGCTCGTGCTTTATTGCAAGCAGAACCAGAAACAAGGGCAGAACTTAAAAAGGCTGGTTTCTTAACTAGAGATTCTAGAATGAAGGAAAGAAAGAAGTACGGCTTAAAGAAAGCTCGTCGTGCACCACAATTCTCAAAGAGATAATTTGGGCAAAAAAGCAAAATCAAAAAGCAAGGATTTTTTCCTTGCTTTTTTTGTTTTAGCCATTTAAGTTTTTATTGTTTTTAATTTATTTTATTCTTTTCTTTAACTCTTTTAACAAATTGTTCGTGACTTGTCATTGTGGATAACATTGATTGTTGCAAGGGTGCAGTTTGGGTTGTTAAGGGTGGTTTACTAGGGGTAGGGGAAAGTTCTTCTTTACTCTCTTTCTCAGCCTTTTTAGTTAGTGAACTAACAAGGTTTGAAAGGTTAAATTTTTCTTTATTTTGCACGCTATTTTGCGTAAAATCACCCTTGTTTTGCTGACAAAAGGTTAAAAATGAGTTTAAAAGTTTAAAAATGCCGAATTTATCCATTTTATTCTTACCAAAAACACAAGAAAACTTTAAAAAATATTTGCAAATCGTTTACTAATAGTATATAATATATGCTGTATACTAATTATATTCGGTTAATTCTTTAAAAATGCATATATAAGAAACGGAGTTTTTATGAAAAAGACAATTGTTAAAATTTTATCCTGCGTAGTTTGTGTTTGCTTGTTGTTAACAACGCTTGTTGCGTGCGCTGGCACAGGTAAATGGACTTCTACAAAAATGAATAATTGGGGCACGGTTAAGAGCGTGGGTGGTTTTGTTGCTGAAACAGATAACTACTTATACTTTATCGGTGGTTCTACTTCTTCTTCTGGGGATAACACTTTCGGCACACCTGTAAAAGGTTCTTTAATGGTTGCTGATAGAAATGATTTATCTAAAACGGAAATAGCAGTTCCAAAACTTTTTGGTGCAACCGATTATCAAGCAGGGCTTTATATTTTTGGTGATTACGTTTATTATGGTTCACCAAACACAGACCTTTCTTCAAGCGGTGCTGTTGCTAGTACGGAAATGATGTTTAGGCGTGCTAAACTAGACGGCAGTTCTGATGAACTTTTATTCAAAGCAGGTTCTTTGGCTTATGAATATAGGGTAGTTAAGGGTTCTGATGATAATATTTATATCGTTTATTATGATACTAACGCTAGCGCATTAAAGAGTTTTAACGCAACAACTAAAGAAGAAATTGTTATTGCTAAAACTGATGAAACTACTGAAGGTTCAAAATCATTAGCAAGTTATAAATTTTTAACTAACGACATGGTTAACAGCGCAGTTGTTGTTTATACCGTAACCGTTTATAGCGAAAGTTATAATAAAGACATGATTGAAAATTCAGGTTCAGCAAGACCAACTGAAAACTATAACATGGTTTATGCTTATACCGTTGGCGATACTTTAGCAGAAAATGATGAAGTTGTTGGTAAGGTTATATTTGATGGTTCTAAACAAAAAAATTCAAACTACACAATTTCAAAAGTAGATAAGAACTTTGTTTATATCCAAAGAACAAACACTTATGCAATTACACAAATGTTCGCATTAAATAAAGAAAATATTGCTAGTGCTAACGGCGAAAATGAAGTTGGGGTAGAAGTTGTTGCTAGTTATGTTGATAGACTTTACTACACCGAAAGTCTTGATAAAGTTTATATTTTAGATAAAACTGATGCTGAAAACGTTAAACTTTATACAGATACAATGATTAAAGCAGAAAAAAGCTCTAGCACAAGGAACTTGGTTGCTAGAATTAACACTATTAATACATTGTTATATACTAATGGTGACTATATGTATTACTACAACACAAACAATAATCTTTGCAGATTAAACGTGAATTTGCAAGATGAAGTTAAAGAAGAACGCATCTCTGAAGATTCAGTTGCAGTAACTTGGTATCAACCAGAAATTATCACTCTTGGCGAAAAAGAATATATCTTCTATTGTGATAATTCTTCACTTGGCAACTCTTACGTTAAATACGTAGACTTATCTAACGATATCGTTAGTGAAGATACAGACGATAATGATGAAGATGATTTATTCTATATTGAAGGCCACGAATTTTTCGGTAAGGTTTTAGACGAAGACTACGCTAAGTTTATAGACGTTAAAATTGGCAACCTTTCAAAAGAGTTAACAAGCACAGGTATTCTTGATTTTGATACTGATGCAAACGGCGCATATATCCTTGATGCTAACGGCAACTTACAAGTTAGCGCTATTAAGGAAATGAGAAGGGTTATTGAAGAAGACCTTACTGCATCTGTTAAAGAAAAAATTGCATCTTCTTCTATGGAACAATTAGAAAAATACGAAAGGGCAATTGAAGTTGCTAACATGTTCTATACCTTAGAAGGTATTAGAGAAGTAGAAGATGAAAATTCAACTGACTTTGCAACGTTCAAAACAAAATATGAACAAATCAAATCAGAAATTGATAAATACTATTCTAGTGGCGAATATAAAGATATCGGCGTTTACATTGACGTTAACTTGAAAGCAAACTACTCTAAAGCGCAATCACTTTTTGAAGAAAGCGACAAATAAAGAATTTTGTAAAAAAATAACTAATCTTAAGCGACTTGCTATAAAAAGCAGGTCGCTTTTATTTTTGTAAAATCTTAAAAATACTAGCAAAACAATGGCGAAAAATGGCGTATTTTATCAAAAAATGAATTTTGTACAAAATTATTTAATAATTTTACAAAAATTGCTAAAAAACGTTTGCTTATTTTTGAAAAATTTTGTAAAATACAAGAAAAAACAATTTGGAAGGATTAAGCAATGAAAAATATTTCAGTCTTTTTGGTTCAAGATGCTAAAGAATTAAACACCGAGTTAGAAAGAAAATTCGCTAATGAAGTAGGCTTTGAAGTTGTTGGCACGGCAACTGATGGTATATCGGCAATATCTATGATTGCAGACTTAAAGCCAAACCTTTTGATTACGGGCCTAGTGCTTTCTGGGTATGATGGGCTTAGCGTTATTAGTAAGGTTAAGGAAATGAAATTAAACACTAAAATTATTGTGCTTAGCGCATTGTGTGTTGATGAAATTATTTCTAAGGCTGTTGGTTGTGGTGCAGATTATTTTATGGCAAAACCATATAACTTTAACGCTTTACTTGACAGGGTTAAAGGTTTATTTAATCAAACCGAAAATCTTTATATGGAAAGCGCATCACCTAATTTTCACAAGGTTAGCCTAGAAGAGAAGATTAGCAAAATTTTTATTAACGTGGGCATACCACCACATATTAAGGGTTATTCATTTTTAAGGGAAGGCGTTAAAATGGCTGTTGAAGACCCTGAAATTATAAATAACATTACTAAAAAACTTTACCCTATGATAGGTGAGAAATATCAAACAACAGCAAGTAAAGTTGAGCGTGCTATTCGCCACGCCATAGAAGTTGCTTGGAATAGGGGAAGAATTGATAATATTAACGCTATTTTAGGCGTGCGCGCGTATATCGGCGCAGAAAAACCGACGAACGGCGAATTTATAGCACTAGTTGCCGATAAAATGCTGTTAGAAAAAATGTAAAGTAAAAAAATAAAACCACTAGAAATTCTAGTGGTTTATTTTTTAATATAAAATATATCTTTTATTTGTTTAAAATGTTTTTTAGGGTAGGGTAAATATTTTCAGCCATACGGTAAAACCCTAAGTCGTTAGGGTGGCAACCATCAACCGTGCAAGCATCTCTATCCTTACTGCCGAAAAGAGTTTCGCCATCAATAAAATAAACGTTGTTATCCCCTTGTTCTTTAGCCGTTAAATAGTTGTTTTTAATTAATTCACGGCGGTTAAACTCGTTAAAATCATTTTCAAAATCTGGCTTAGTTAAAAAGACGATAGGCGTTTGTGGGAGAGAAGACCTTATGGTCTTATAAAGGTTAAAGTGGGTTTTTTCTAAATATTCAATATTTGGTGCGTTATGGTCGTAATCCAAAACAAAAATTGATGGATTTAGTGATGCTAAATAATCAGCCATAACTTGTTCAGCCATAGCACTACCAGAAAACCCTAAATTAACGATATCGCTATCAAGCCACCTAGATAAATGCCCTATGTAATCGTTCCCAGCGTGTGATGCACAGCCCCCTTGGGTTATTGAAGAACCGTAGAACACTATAGGCGCGCTATTAGTGTATTGTGGGTGAGAAGAAATGCTAGCGCCATTATTAAGCCCTATTAAAACTTCGCTAATAGTGTAATACAAAGGGAAGTAAACTTCAACGTTATGCATTTTACCATCTAAACGAACAATGCCGTCAAAATAGATAGGGTCTTTATCAACAATATCAAATTGGTCTGGCGCAATAAAAGAGCGATACTTTCCGTCAATATAAATAGAAAAACCATATTCGCCAGAAATAGGCATATGCAACATAATATCAAAACTTTTTGGTGCAACAACCTTTAATGCAATATAGTTAGAGTTAGTAGTAAACCTAATTCTACCACCAGCAGTAAACCTACTTAAATAGGCAACGCTATCGCTAACCTTTTGAGCAACAGTTTTAGGCATACGCCTAAAAGCATTATCTTCATAAAAAACGCCGTGGATAGAAAAAGGATTTTCAAGAGAGTTAAACCATTTAATATCAGGTTCGTTAACCTTAGAAAGAACTAAATTTTTATCTATATTTTCTAATTTCATATTTTTCTCCGTAAAAACGGTGGATTTTTTATGATTATAAAGCACAAAGAATAAAAAGTCAAACGCAAAATTAATAAAAAGAAAAAATTTTTTAAAAATGTTATTAAAAATAGTTTACAAATTCTCTATATGTATATATAATATAGCAAGCCTTAGTTTTTTAATAAAAAAGGCGAAAATCTAGCGTGAAAATTCACCTAGAACATTTTAGATAAATATATATGATATATATGGAGAGTTGAAGATGCCTAAATACGTTAAATGCCCTAGATGTGATTTAAATTACATGAAGGAAGAAGAAGAATATTGTGACGTTTGCAAAGCCGAACTAAAGAAAGGCCCACAATTAATTTTTGCCGTTGACGATATTGATGATGAAGTTGAAACTTGGGAAATTTGCCCTATTTGTCACCATAATCGCTTAAAACCTGGCGAAACAATGTGTAGTCGTTGTGCAGAAGAAAAAGACTACCAAGATAGTAGGGAAGACCCTGATGATGAAACTTGGAAGGAATATCTTGATGCTGACGATGATGATGAAGAAGAAAGTGAAGAAATGCTTTCTCT
>JAZRDW010000150.1:0-1624 GCA_045660505.1 Christensenellaceae bacterium
CTTGTAAAATTTTTCAGCAGGGATGTTTTCAAAAGGCGTTTCAAAATGTGCAACCTGCCCTTTAGCGTGCACGCCTGCATCCGTTCTGCCACTACCCTTTACCTTTATAGGAATGCCTATTATATTTTGCAAAGCGTTTTCTAAGACAGATTGAACGGTTATCTTATCCGGTTGAATTTGCCAACCATTAAAACTAGCGCCATTATAACTAATGGTCAATTTAACTTTCATTTATACCACCGCCAAAACAATATAAAAATTATTTAATAAAACAACGCCTACGATTAATCCCACCAAAACAATGCTAGCAACTAGGTCACGCCAAGTAAGGGTAAGTTTTTTATATTTTGTTCTATTAGTGCTTCCCGCATAGCACCTAGAATCCATTGCGTCAGCAAGTTCGTCTGCCCTACGGAAAGAACTTATTAATAAAGGAATAAGCACGGGAACAAGCGCCTTAATTCTTTTGAAAATATTTCCACTTTCAAAGTCAGCGCCCCTTGCCTTTTGCGCCTTAATTATCCTATCCGTTTCATCTAAAAGCGTAGGGATAAACCTTAGTGCAATACTCATGATTAAAGCAAATTCATGTACGGGGAATTTTATCCATTTTAACGGGGTTAAAAGGCTTTCAATCCCGTCTGCAATTTCTACTGGTGAAGTGGTTAAAGTTAATAAACTTGCGCCTAAAACAATCAAAGTAATTCTTGCAAAAATAAAGCCTGCGTTGAGTAATCCTATATCGGTTATGGTTATAAATTCCCACTTAAGTAAAACGGCGCCGTCGGTATTAAAAAATATTTGCAATACGGCAGATAAAATTACAAAAAACAATATTGCTTTTATACTTTTAAGAACCTTTAGGAAAGGAACTTTAGCAAAAATAGTTGCTAATATAACGAATAAAAAGCATGCTAAAAAGCCTAAAAAATGGAATTGTTTAACTAAAAATACGGCAACTATATAAGCAATAACGCCAAGTATTTTTATGCGCGCATCCATATTATGAACGAATGATTTTGCAGGGTAATATTGCCCAAATGAAAGGTCTTTCATCAGTCTATATCCCCCTTAAATTTTTGAACTATTTTTTCTACGAAATTATCAATAGTAAAATCGTTATCTGCAAAAATCCCCTTTTTCTCTAACTCTTTGGTTAAATATGCAATAGTTGGCAATTCTAACCCTAAAGCAGTTAAATTTTCTTCATTTGAAAAAATTTCTTTAGGCGAACCAACAGATAAGATTTTGCCTTTTGAAAAAATTGCGCACCTAGAACAATTTTCACTAACCAAATCCATATCGTGTGAAACTAAAATTATAGTTTTAACAAAAGTTTTATGCAAGGTATGAAGAAGTTTAATAAAATCTTTTTTGCCTTGTGGGTCTAAGCCTGCAACAGGTTCATCTAAAACCAAAATTTCAGGCTTTAACGCAATAACCCCTGCTATTGCAACCCTTCTTTTTTGACCGCCAGATAATTCAAAAGGCGATTTATCCTTAATTATTTCATAATTAAGCCCAACAGTTTCTAGGGCATCTTTAACCATTTTTTCAACTTCTACTTCTGGTGTTTTAGGCATAAAATTTCTAATACCAAAAGCAACGTCTTCATAAACGGTTT
>JAZRDW010000151.1:0-1158 GCA_045660505.1 Christensenellaceae bacterium
GACAAACTATCTTTTGCTTATTTTGGTCCTGCTATTATAGAAGAATTTTCTGTTAGGACCATGTTTTTATCATTAGAAGTTGGTTTTGGCTTTGTAATTTCAATTTATACATTGATAGATTTAATATTTAAGTGGAAAGAAATTGAATTTGATGCAAAAACTATTATAAATGCCGTTTTATCATTTATAGGTATGCTATTATGCACTTTCCCAAACTATATTCCACAATTACTTTTAGACCCATATAATTTCTATTTTAAGGTTGAAGATTTGAACTTGTGGCATAGGCTTTATATTTACCCAAGTTTCATAATACCTATTGCATTATTCTTATTCTTAAAGGATAAATCAATAGAAACAAAACGCTTTGCTGTTATTTATTACGCATTAGCAGGCTTATATCTATTCTCACTAACACATCAATTTGAAAATTTTACAACCGTTACTGGGCTACCTTTCCACTTGTGTAATACTGCATTGTATATTACGCCTTTATGTTTGATATTTAATGGTAAAAAAGTATTCTATTTTACTTATTTTATTAATGTTTTAGGTGCTTTTTTGGCTATCGCTATGCCTGACATAAATTTGGATGGTATTAACGGAACGGTTATGATAAGTGACGTTCTTTTATTCTTCCGTTCACATTATCAAGCATTCTTTATGCCATTATTGACGGTAGGCTTAGGTATTTTTGAACGACCAAGATTAAAAGAATTTAAGTATTCACTAGTAGGATTTGCTGCTTATTATGTTTTAGTTTTAATACTAAACGGTTGGTTCACTAACTACGACCCTAGCGTTGACTACTTCTTTATTAATAGTAACTTTATTGCAGATAAACTTGGTGATTGGGCTGAAAACCTAAGAATTTCAACATTATCATTTAATATAGGTGATTTAACCTTTACCTATTACCCTATTTACCAGGTATTATATTTCATTGTTTACATTATTTTATCCTTGGCAATGTGGTTTCTTTATGAATTAGCATACGACGTAATTTGTAGTTGGTATGATATTGCTGAACGAAATAAAGCTTACAAAATGGATATGCTTGCTTTAGAAGTTTCACTTAACGGTAGAGAAAAAGGAGAACCTTTATATATGGAAGATACGAATAAGTTAATTTTGAATAATTTTACAAAACGATATGGA
>JAZRDW010000152.1:0-2749 GCA_045660505.1 Christensenellaceae bacterium
GGTGAAAGCATTGATGGATTAGTTCATTTAGTTGAAAAGGCTGGCGGTATAGTTTATAAAAAACTTTTTGTTTTGGCTGAAGGCGATTCTAAAAATAGAACTGATATTGAATATTTAGCAACAATTCCACTTTTATAAAAAACTAACCCCACCATTTTTTGGTGGGGTTTTGTTAAAATAAGTTTTTTTGTTTGTTTTTTCCTATAAAATAAGGTAAAACGCCGAAATAATCGGCGCTTCACCCCAGGAAAAAGTTTATTGAGAGTGTGGACTAATTTAATAATAAGGTTTCCCTTATTGCACTTTAATAATAACAAACAAAACTTAAAAAAATATTGAAAAACCTTAAATTCTAAAAAAAATTTTTTCTTTTTATAAAAATACTTAAAAGCCGTTTTTTTAAGCAATATTTAAGTTATTATATGGTATAATGCACTTATGAAGATTTTATTAGTTGATGATGAAAGGCAATTAACTGACGCCCTTTCAGTAATTTTAAAAAAGAATAACTATTCTGTTGACACGGCAAATAATGGCGAAGATGGTTTAGACTATGCTCTTTCTGGTATTTACGACCTTATTATTCTTGATATTATGATGCCTAAAATTGATGGGCTTACAGTTCTTAAACATTTGAGAAGTAAAAAATTTGATACCCCTATTTTATTGCTTTCAGCAAAATCAACTATTACCGATAAAATTAGTGGGCTTAACCTTGGGGCTGACGATTATTTAACTAAACCTTTTGACACCAACGAATTGCTTGCTAGAATTAAGGCGCTTTTAAGAAGAAAATCTACCTTTACCGGTGATATTTTATCTTTTAACGATATTTCACTTGATAGAGATACCCTTAAACTTAATTGCCTAGATAAAAGCATTTCTCTTGGCAAAAAAGAATTCCAAATTTTAGAAATGCTTATTCTTAATAACGGCAAAAGTATTGATAAAGAAAAATTTATTGAAAAAATTTGGGGTTATGATTCTAATGCTGAATATAACACCATTGAAGTTTACGTTTCTTTTTTAAGAAAAAAATTATTAGCAGTTGGGGCTAAAACAGAAATTAAGTCCCTTCGTGGTGTAGGTTATACTCTAGAGTAAAATTATGGTTAAAAAAGCACAAATTTCTTTCGTTTGTATAACTATGTCTATATTATTTTGCGTATTTACTATTATCGGCGGAATACTTTATTACATTAGTTCAACAAACAAACTTAATAATATTGAACACATTTTAGATGAAACTGCAAGAAGTTTTATTTTGCCAGAAGGCACGGGTATTCACTCACAAACTATTATTGCACAAATCAAAGATTCAACGCATAGACCATCTTCTCAAGTAAATGATATTTGGTTTGATAGCCAAACTTTTACTGAAGAACAAGTTAATATCGTTATAAAAACGGCTATTTCTAAAGTTCAAGAATTAGGCAACGTTGGTAATATTTACTATAAATTTTATAACTTTGATAATATTCCTAACCTTGATGGAAGTATTTTTGTTGCCGTTGACGCAACGGATACTATTACTATTTTTACTAACAACTACCTAAAAACCCTATTTACCCTACTTATTACTTACGGGCTTTTATTTTTAGTTGTTATGAAACTATCGTGGTGGGCATTAAAACCACTTAGAACTTCTTTAGAAACGCAACAACAATTCTTTGCCAACGCTAGCCATGAATTAAAAACACCCGTTTCTATTATTTCTGCTAACGTTGAAGTTATTTCTGAAGAAAATTCTTCACAATGGACTTCTAACATTAAATCACAAACCGAACGCATGAGTTTGCTTATTGAAGATATGTTATCCATTGCCAAACTTGATGAGAATAATTACGAAATTTTTAATGAAAAACTTGACCTTTCGCAAATAATTTTAGAAAACGCACTATATTTTGATACTGTTGCTTATGAAAAAGGCAAAACTTTAACCTTAAATATTCAGCCTAATATTATACATACTTGTGATAAAAATAGCGTTGTTAAAATTGTTAATACCCTGCTTGATAACGCAGTTAAGCACGCAAGTGAAAACGGCGATATTATTTTAGATTTGAAAAAAGAAAATAATAAAATTATTTTATCCGTTTTTAACACGGGTAGCGAAGTGCCTGATAAAGATTCTAACAAGGTTTTTGAAAGGTTCTATAGGGCAGATTCTTCTAGGGCTAGAAGTACAGGTGGAAGCGGACTTGGGCTTGCTATTGCTAAAAGTATTAGCAACGCTAATAAATGGAAATTAACTGCTGAATCTAAACTAAACGAAAGCATGACAATAACTTTAATTTTTTAATATGCTAAGGTGGCTAAACGCCACCTTTTATTTTTATATAAATGCTTTCACAATTAACTTACTTATAATTTATTCGCTTGACTTTAATTTTTTATTGTTGTAAAATATATTTCTAATATTACTATTTAGTTTTAACAAGGTTATTGTTTTAAGGACTTTTTTATGGAAAATTTACCATTAATTTCAGTAGTTGTGCCTTGCCGTAATGCTGAAAAATTTTTGAAAAATTGCCTAACTAGTTTAGACAATCAAACTTATAAAAACTTGCAAATTATTATGGTTGATGATTCTAGCGAAGATTTAACTTATTCTTTATTAGTTAAGCACGCTGAAACTCACCCTAATTACTTAATATTAAAAACTAACGGCAAGGGTGTTTCTGCTACTAGAAATACGGGTATAGACAATGCTAAAGGCGAATATTTAGCCTTTATGGATTGTGATGAT
>JAZRDW010000153.1:0-1689 GCA_045660505.1 Christensenellaceae bacterium
ACAAATAATTTTAGATGCACTTAAAATGTTTTCATAAGTGCTATCCATAACGAAAGCCTTGCTATATGTATGAATACCTGCAATTTTATTTAATTTTTCAGCAATAATATCATAATCATTTTCATCAAAATCTTCAATTAAATATCTACTATGCATTGCAGAAAAAGTGCATTTTATATCTGCAAGTGAACGCTTGATATTTTCTTTTAATAATTTTTCAAAAAAACCACGATTTTTGCCTTTTAAGTGAATTTCGCAATATCTAATAATTATAGCAGTTTTCATTAGTTTAATATTCCTTTTAATCTTAATATAGTTTTATTTATAATTTCTACGGCTTTTTTTGCTTCTTCTAAAGTATTAAGTGGGTTAAAACTTAAGCGAACAACCCCGTCAAGCATATCTTTTGAATAACCACACGCTTCGAGCACCCTACTATACCTATGTTTAGAAGAACAAGCAGAACCATTGCCAACAATTAAATCTTCCATTTCAAGTGAGTGCATTATAACTTCGCCACGAAGTTTTGGTGCTGATATAGATAGAATATACGGACTAGAATTTTCGCCTGAAATAATTTTAATATTTTCTTTAACTAAGTTATCTAAAATATAATCTTTAATTTGTTTTACTTTTAAATAATTTTCTTGTAAATTAGAATATTTTTCGCTACCAGCATACTCAAAAACTTTGATGCCAAATAAGTTTTCCGTGCCACTTCTAAGTCCACCTTCTTGACCACCACCAAAAATTAATGGTTTTATAGAAAGTCCCTTTTTAACGATAAGTGCGCCAACCCCTTTAAGTGCATTAATTTTATGTGCGCTTATAGAATATAAATCAATTTGTGTTGATAACTTATATAAAAGTTTACCATATGCTTGCACACCATCTGCATGAAAAATAATTTTAGGGTTAATTGCCTTAACTTTTTTTGCAAGTGAATTTATATCGTTAATAGCACCTGTTTCATTATTAACGTGGAAAATAGAAACAAAATCCACCCTATTATTTTTAACAAAATCAATTAATTTTTCTTCATTAACGCTTCCATCTTCATTAAGGTCAATAAAAGCAATTTCAAGCCCCCTATTTTTAAGTTCCAAAAAACTATTATAAACGGCTGCGTGTTCACCTTTAGTGGTAATAAAAACACCCCTTTTAACAGCACAGAAAATAGCCATATTATCACTTTCACTACCACATGAAGTAAAAATTACTTGGTGATTTGTTGTTGATAAATTTTTTAATATGCTTTCTTTTGCCCTTTTAATTTCTAATGAACAATTTAACCCGCCTTGATAAAGGGTAGACGGGTTGAAAAACATTTCATTATTAAATTTACTTGCTAAATCAATTGCTTTTTTTGATGGAATTGTTGTAGCAGCATTATCAAAATATATCATTTAACACCTATTTACTATTTTGTGCGTTTACACTTCTAACAAAATCTTCATCTAAAATAGTTTTATTTGAAAATTTTAATATATTAATTATAAAGGTTTTAGTGCATTGTAAAATGAAAAGAAACTTATTACTATCCTTATTAACAACTAAATAATATTTTCCAGACTAGTTCCCATATTGTAATTATGGACTTTGACTAAGTATTCAAGTTTGCGTAAGGCTGACATAACTTCTTCTTTGTTGCCAAATTCAATAAAGTTTTTAGCATAAATAATAGCGTCG
>JAZRDW010000154.1:0-2286 GCA_045660505.1 Christensenellaceae bacterium
GTGCTATTTGGAACAATACCTAAAATTTTGCCGTTTGCAATAACCCCACAAGCATCATAAATACTATCGTTAACACTAAACGGAAAGCCTACGAAAGCAATTATATTTTTATTTGCAGTATAACTTGCTAATTCTTTTACACCCTTTAAGGCTTTATTTAAGAGAGTGGTTGAAGTAAAAAAGTCCCCAACGGTTGCGCCCGTTAAACAAAGTTCTGGGAAAGCAATTAGTTCGGCATTATTTTCAACTGCCCTATCAATGCCCTTTTTAATGCTTTCAAGGTTAAAATCAACCCTGCCAACCTTAATTTTTGGTGAAAAAACCGATACTTTAACATAGCCTAAATTCATAATTTTACCTACTTTTACTATTTTTTGTATTTTTGCAATTTCAATTTTACACCATTTTTAACAATTTTGCAACAATTTGAAAAATAAAAAAAGGCGTTTTTTACTATTTTTTAGAAAAATCGCCTTTTTTACTCATTTATAAATTAGTTTTTAATTTTCGTTTTAAAATATGGCTTTAGAACGCAAAGGATTTAGCAATATTTTTCCATCAAAAATCAATTAGATGGAGAGATAAAGCCATTAATCATCATACCCGTTTGGGTTTTTTGTTTGCCAGTTCATAGCATCTCTACACATATCGTCAATATTTTTTTCAGCCTTAAAGCCTAAAATTTGTTGGGCTTTAGTTGGGTCGGCATAGCACTCGTCAATATCGCCAGGGCGCCTTGGCATAATTTTATACGGTATAGGTTTGCCCGTAACCTTTTCAAAAGATTTAACCATATCTAAAACGCTATACCCTTGACCTGTGCCTAAATTTACTATTATTAAACCTGGGTTATCGCTTAACTTATCAACTGCTAGAACGTGCCCTTTTGCTAGGTCAACAACGTGGATATAATCTCTAACCCCCGTTCCGTCGTGAGTGTTATAATCATTACCAAAAACGCCTAAGTATTCCCTTTTGCCAACCGCAACTTGGGTTATATAAGGGCAAAGGTTATTTGGTATGCCTTTAGGGTCTTCACCGATTAAACCTGATGGGTGCGCGCCGATAGGATTAAAATAGCGTAAAATTGCAATATTAAATGATTTATCTGATGCATATAAGTCTTTAAGGATATATTCAATAAATAATTTTGTGCTACCATAAGGGTTAGAAGTTGAAAGTTCCATATCTTCCGTAATAGGCACGCTTTTTGGCTTACCGTAAACGGTTGCTGAAGAAGAAAATACTAGATTTTTAACCCCGTAATCACGCATAGCAAGAACTAACACCAACAAACCTTCAATATTATTTTCATAATATTCAAGTGGTTTTGCACAAGATTCGCCAACAGCCTTTAAGCCTGCAAAATTAATAACCGAATCAATTTTATTTTCAGTAAAAATTTTATCTAAAATTTTTCTATCACGAATATCGCCTTCGTAAAACTTAACCTTTTTACCTGTAATTTGTTCAACACGCTTAATTGATTCAAATTTAGAGTTCATAAAGTTATCAATAGCAATAACGTTATGCCCTGCGTTAAGTAGTTCAACTAAAGTGTGTGAACCTATATATCCTGCCCCACCTGTCACTAAAACGTTCATAATTATATCCTTTTTATTTTATTTTGCAAATATTTAAGAATTTTTCAAAACCCTTTTCGCCAACTGAATTATCTTTGAAAACTGCCGTGTTAATTAAAATGTTTTTGCAAACCAAATTAACCTTATCAATAACTTTCTTTTCAGCCGTAGCAAAATCACTTACCTTGCCGTCTAAAAGAAGTTCTTTAATCATATCTTTATGCGCATAAAGGTAATTTTCGCTAGAAGAAATTTCCTTTTCCTTATATTCACTTTCGCCACAAAGAATATTTGGAATGATATTTAATTGCTTTTTAAGTCTTCCCGGTAAAATGAATAACCCCATTGCTTCAATTAAGCCTATACCTTGTTTTTTGATATTGTGATATTCTGGGTGGGCGTGGAAAATTCCGTCCGGATAAGTGCTATCGGCACGGTTATTCCTTAAAATTATATCTATGATATAAGTATTGCCTTTCTTTCTAGCAACCGGTGCTAAAGAATTATGCTTAACTTCCCCAGTATTAGATAAAATTTCACACTCTGGGGCACTAAAAGTTTCCCAAGCCTTAATAATATCAACGGCTAAAGCACGAATATCACTTCTCTTTTCACTTTCTAAACGAATAACGCTATTATACCAGTTAACAATGCCCACCTTAACGCTAGGGTATAAAATAGAAGAATATTCTTTCTTTATAGG
>JAZRDW010000155.1:0-3955 GCA_045660505.1 Christensenellaceae bacterium
TAATAAAAATTAAAATTTATTATAAATATTTTTTAAGGTTAACTAAATATTGTTCTTCTAGTTCTAAAAGTTTAACTAAAAGGGCGTTAATTTCTTCATTTAAGTTTTGATTTTCGTTTTTCATAGCAGTAAGTTCGTTAATGCCCATAGTAGTTCCGTTAATCATCATTTCAGCAACTTGGTTACGGCTATTATTAAAAAGGGTTTTCATTTTAATACTGCCCCAAAGCATAGCCTTTTTTAATGGGTTAATATCTTTAGGTTCTAAACCTTTTTCAGCCATAAAAGAAGAAATTTCGCCTATAAGTTTTTCATAACCTTCATACTCATCTCTAAGTTCATTTTTGATATCGTCGTCATCAACTTCTGGCAAAAGGTCAGAAATACTTTGCAACGCAAGGTGTGCGTTCTTATAAATATCGTTAATAGCCTTAATGTTATATTCGTTAAATTCCATATTAATCTCCTTTTTGAAAAATATACAAATAGTTTGAATAAAAGTTTAATTTTTATGCTAAAACAATTGACAAAAAGGCTTAAATGTTATAAAATACACAAGGTAGCCGCTCGATAGGGGTTTTATAAGTGTGTAAACCGCCCCAAATTTAATTTTTTCGGCGAGACTGGTTAGTAGGAGGTATTTTATTATGTACGCAATCGTAGAAAACGGTTCAAAGCAGTACAAAGCGGAAGTAGGTTCAATCGTAAGGTTTGAAAAACTTTCAGCAAATGTAGGTGATAAAGTTGAATTAGAAGTTTTAATGATTTCTGATGAAAACGGCATCAAAGTTGCAGACGAAGCAAAGGCTTATAAGGTAGTTGGCGAAGTTGTTGAACAAGGCAAAGAAAAGAAAATTGTTGTGTTCAAATACAAGGCTAAGAAGAATGAAAGGAAAAAGCAAGGTCATAGGCAACCTTTCACAGCAGTTAAGATTTTAGAAATCGCTGCTAAGTAATTTGGGGAGGGACTAGAATATGATATTATTTAGATTATTTGCTCACCACAAAGGTGGCGGTAGCACAAAAAATGGTAGAGATAGCAACGCTAAAAGATTAGGCGTTAAAAGAGTTAATGGTCAAGAAGTTCTTGCTGGTGGCATTATCGTTCGTCAACGTGGAACAAAAATCTTTGCTGGTGAAAACGTAGGCATGGGTAACGACTATACACTTTATGCACTTATTGATGGTGTAGTTAAGTTTGAAAGAAAGGGCAGAAACGATAAGAAAGTTAGCGTTTATGCTAAAGAAGAAAAGTAATCAAACAAATTAAAGCGGGCTATTTAGCCCGTTTTTTTGTTAAAAAAAATTAAATATGCAAAAAATAGTATTTAGTAGTGAATTTTTTAATATTAAAGACACTTTGGAGTGTGGTCAAATTTTCCGTTTTACTTCTTTTAATGCGGGCTTTTTAGTTATGTCCGAAGAAAAAGTTGCATATTGCTATGAAGAAAATTCCTTTACTAATATTATTTGTGAAGATAGTGATAGAGATTATTTTTATAATTTTTTTGATTTAGATAAAGATTATAGTTCAATTTATTCTAGGGTGCAACAAACTAATATTGATATATTAGTTAATGCGTCAAAAATGGGTAAGGGTATAAGGATATTAAAGCAAAACGCCTTAGAAATGCTATTTTCCTTTATAGTTTCGCAAAACAATAATATCCCAAGAATTAAAAATTCCATTGAAAAGTTTTGCGCTCTTTACGGCGAAAAAAAGTGTTTTTTAGATAGGGAATATTTTTCATTTCCGACAAAAGAAAATCTTAAAAACTGCACCGAACAAGACTTAAAGGGAATAGGTTTAGGGTATCGTGCAGAGTATATTTATAATCTTATAAAACTAATAGAAAACGGCTTAAAAATAGAAGATTTTAATAGCCTTTCAACCATTAAATTAAAAGAAGAATTGCTTAAAATCAAGGGAGTAGGACCAAAGGTAGCAGACTGCGTGCTATTATTTGGGTTTAATAGAAGTGATACCTTCCCCGTGGATACTTGGATAGAAAAAGTTTATAAGGAAGATTTTTTGGGTAAGGAAAAAGATAGGGAAAAGCAATCAAAGTGGTTTGTAAATCAATTTAAGTTTGATGCAGGGTATTTTCAACAATATTTATTCCATTATAAACGCAAAAAAGAAGAAAAAGATAAAAATTAAGTAAAAATGCTAATTAAAAACAATTGAAAAAAGTTGTATAATATGGTATACTTTATTTAGCAAAAAACGAAAATTATTTTGGAGGCATAGATTTATGCAGTATTCAACTGAAGTTAAAGAAATGACCTGCGTTTGCAAAGGGCCAAAACACGGTCCAGCACCTATTCCTGAAGAAGGCAGATGGGTTGAAGCAAAGGAAATTAAAGATATTTCCGCATATACGCACGGTGTAGGCTGGTGTGCACCACAACAAGGTGCTTGTAAACTTTCATTAAACGTTAAAAACGGTATTATTGAAGAAGCACTTGTAGAAACAATAGGCTGTTCTGGTATGACTCACTCTGCAGCAATGGCAGCAGAAATTTTACCTGGTAAAACCTTGCTTGAAGCATTAAATACAGACTTAGTTTGTGATGCAATCAACACAGCAATGAGGGAATTATTCTTACAAATCGTATACGGCCGTTCACAATCAGCATTCTCAGAAGATGGTTTAGTTATCGGTGCAGGTATGGAAGACCTTGGTAAAGGTGAACGTTCAATGGTTGGTACAATGTATGGTACAAAAGCAAAGGGCGTTAGATACCTTGAAATGACCGAAGGTTATTGTACAAGAATGGCGCTTGACGAAAATAACGAAGTTATCGGTTATGAATTCGTTTCACTCGGCAAGATGACAGACTTTATTAAGAAAGGTATGGAACCTAACGAAGCGTATGAAAAGGCAAAAGGCACATACGGTCGCTTTAAGGAAGAAGACGGTGCGCTTAAGTATATTGACCCACGTAAGGAATAATAGGAGGATAGAAGATTATGGCACAATTTGAAGGTTATGAAAGAAGAGAAGCCAAAATTCTATTAACTCTTAAAGAATACGGCATCAACTCTATTGATCAATGTAAAGAAATTTGTGATAAGTATGGTATTGACCCATACACCATCACACAAGAAACGCAACCTATCTGCTTTGAAAATGCTAAATGGGCATACGTAGTAGGTAGTGCAATCGCATTAAAAGCCGCTGAAAAGACAGGCGATAAGAGTGCAGCAACAGCAGCAGCAAATATCGGTATCGGTTTACAATCTTTCTGTATCCCTGGTTCAGTTGCTGAAAACAGAAAAGTAGGTTTAGGCCACGGTAACTTAGGTAAAATGCTTTTATCAGAAGAAACTGAATGTTTCTGTTTCTTAGCAGGTCTCGAATCTTTCGCTGCAGCAGAAGGCGCTATTAAAATTGCATTAAACGCAAACAAAGTTAGAATTAAACCTTTAAGGGTTATCCTTAACGGTTTAGGTAAGGACGCTGCTTATATCATTTCAAGAATTAACGGCTTTACTTACGTTGAAACTAAGTTCAACCCAGCAACTGAAGAAGTTGAAGTTTTAGAAGAAAGACCTTTCTCTAAGGGCGCAAGGGCAAACGTTAAGTGCTATGGTTCAGATAGCGTTCCAGAAGGCGTTGCTATTATGAGATTAGAAAACGTTGGCGTATCTATCACAGGTAACTCAACCAACCCAACAAGGTTCCAACACCCAGTTGCAGGTACTTATAAGAAATGGGCAATTGAAAACGGCAAGAGTTATTTCTCTGTTGCATCAGGCGGCGGTACAGGTAGAACACTTCACCCAGACAATATGGCAGCAGGCCCAGCATCTTATGGTATGACAGATACAATGGGTAGAATGCATAGTGATGCTCAATTTGCTGGTAGTTCATCAGTTCCAGCCCACGTAGAAATGATGGGTTTAATCGGTGCTGGTAACAACCCAATGGTTGGTATGACCGTTGCATGC
>JAZRDW010000156.1:0-2276 GCA_045660505.1 Christensenellaceae bacterium
ATTTTTTTAATTATTTAGGTTGGTAAATTAGCCTTCCGCAGTTTTCACATTCAACCACTTCGCCGTTTTTAAGTTTTCCGCTAACTGCCATAGGTAATTCCGTAAAACACTTTCCACAAAGGTTATTGTTTACGGCATAAAGAACGGGGTAAATTTTCTTTTCACGCTTTAATAAATATTTTTCCATTAAAGCGCTATCAACCTTTCCTTTTAATTTATCAAGTTCCTTTTTAATTTCATCTTGTTCGGCAGTAATCTTAGCCCTTAATTCTTTGTATTTTGGCGCGTATTCTTTGTATTGTTCTTGCGCAACTGCCGTTTTTTTCTTAATATCTAAATAATCGTTTGCTACCTTTTTAATTTCTTCAGAAATATCACTTAAGTTTTTAGCAACTTCCTTTATCTTAGCAACAATTTCATCAATCTTTTTAATTAAAAATTGAGTTTCTTTTTCATCTTCTAAAGTATTAATAGCATCAGCAATTTCGCTTTCTTGTTCTTTTAATTTTGCTTGTTCTTTAGATGCATCTTCAAACGCTTGCATTAAATCTTTAGCACGCAAATTTAATTTTTCAACGTTTTCTTCAACGCTTTCTAAATATTTTTTTGCGCCCATTGTTTTTTTTCTTTCATTACTTTCAGCAAAACTTTTTTCTAATTCAATAAGTTTTGCATCTGCCTTTTGATATTCTAACATTGCATTAATCATATTAGTTCTCCTTTACATAAATCTTTTATCTGCAAAATAATATGCTTGCGCCCTGCCGTTTGTTCTTTGCAAAGCCCACTCATAAAACTTCTTAAAACCATAGTTTTCTGATACGTAATGTGGAATTACTATCACGTTTTTACCCCCATCAATAAGGGATAGCAAATTGTGGTGTGGGATATCAGAAGTTATAATAGTATCAACGTCTAACCCCATTTCAACTATTTTTACAGCGTCGCTTGAACCTGCCCCACAAAAAGACGCTAAATTTTGTATTGATTTTTCACAATTATCATTAGTATAATAAATAATTTTATTTGAACCTAATTCTTCTTTTAACTTATCAACAAAATCATCAATATTTTGCTTAAGAATTTTAACTTTTCTACCATAGCCAAATTCTAGGTAAATTCTATCTAAAACCCCTTCAATTTCACCCTTAAAAGAAGATGCTAAACTACTATCAATTCCACCTTCAGTAATATCCAAATTAAGGTGAAAAGATATTATGTTTAAGTTGTTTTTTACTGCCAACAAAAGTGCTTTTGAACTGTTATCTACCCCTAAATTATTGATAGGGTTATATATTGCCGGGTGGTGTGTGACAATGGTATCACAGCCGTTATTTATAGCAAATTCAACAGCCTTAATTGATAGGTCAAGTGAAAAGGCTATTTTAGTAATATCGCTATGATTATTAACTATAATTCCACTATTATCATAAGCACCTTTTTCAACCATTTTTCTGCTTAAAAATAAGGGTGAAAACTCTTCTAAAACACTTAAAAATTCTTGTAAATTATACATACTTTTCTAAACTATCTATTTTTCCTTTGATAAGTTCTTTAACTTCGTCAGCCAAATTTTCTTTTGTTAAAATTTGCTTTAACTTAAAAATTTCGCCATTAATAAACTGAATAAAATCTTCAGTTGGGTTCTTTAGGTTATCCCTTCCAAATTCTATTTCTTCACTAGTTAAATAATCATAACCTTTTTCTAATGAAAGAATATTATAAAATATTTTTCCACTTTTAAAAATCTTATCTACTAAAACTTTATAGCCCTGTTCAATTACTAATTTTCTAACGTCTTGAACGTTCTTCATAGGTTGCAAAACAAGTTTAACAGGCAATTTATTTTGCGTTTTTGCCCTTTTAATAATGTCAACAATTTCTTGCCCACCCATACCTGCGATAAGTGCTAAATCACAATAATCAATTTTTAAAAATCCGTTTGAAACAACGCTTTGCGCCTTCCCTAATTTTATTTCTTCACTTAAAAGTTGCTCTGCTTTTTGTAAACATTTGCTACTTATATCAGATATTATTGCCTTTTTACATTTGCCACTTTTAAGCATTGCTTTTGCAATATAACCGTGGTCACAACCTATGTCGGCAAAAATTTCACAACTAGGCAAAAGGCTAAATATTTTATTTAATCTATCGGTCATTATTGTTTAACGATATAATCTTTTAATCTCTTAGAACGGCTTGGGTGACGGAGTTTCCTTAATGCTTTTGCTTCAATTTGGCGGATGCGTTCACGGGTAACGTTAAATTCCCTACCA
>JAZRDW010000157.1:0-1741 GCA_045660505.1 Christensenellaceae bacterium
CTATCTCTACATTCTTTTTCATCATACTTAGGCTTGCCGTCTAGGTTGTAATCCAAAAAGTAAAGTTCAAAGTGGTCAGAATAGTCTGTAATTGGAGAATAATCTTCAAGCACTTCACCTATGCCTTCTTTAATGAAAGCATCATAAGAGTCTTTTTGGATTTTGACAAGATAAGGTAGTTCAATAGCTTCGTTAATCTTGCTGAATGTTTTTCTTTTTACCTTGCCACATACAATTTCGGGTAGAACACGTGTCATCAACAACACACTCCTTAAAAAAATTTAAATGTTTTGCTTAACTTCGTTTACAAATACAAAATTTTGTTGTATAATAAACAAAGCCGATAAAGGTTATCCTTTTTAACGCTTTTTGTCATTTCCTTATAGGAAAGGGCATAAT
The DNA here is from genome assembly GCA_045660505.1 of Christensenellaceae bacterium. Lineage (GTDB taxonomy): Bacteria > Bacillota > Clostridia > Christensenellales > Borkfalkiaceae > UBA1259. The sequence continues at coordinate 400 of JAZRDW010000157.1, forward strand.
TTTTAATAAAAAAATCATAAAAAGGCGATAAAATTCGATATTAACCTATCATAATGCATTAAACAATATTATCCTATATTGTCAATATTGTCAAGTGTTTTTTAAAGTATTTTAAAATTAATTTAAAATTTAACTTTTTTCGGCAAAATTTATTGTTTTTTTAAGGTTAAAAAATGAGAATAGATAAGTTTTTAAAAGTTTCTAGGTTTCTTAAAAGGCGTTCTATTGCCAACGAGGCGTGTGATGGTGGCAGAGTTAAAGTTAACGGAAAAGCGGTTAAGCCATCTTTTAATATAAAGGTGGGCGATATCGTTGAAATCGGCTTTAATAGTGGTGCTGTTAAGTTTGAAATTTTGCAAATAAAAGAAACAGTCCGTAAAGACGAAGTGGAAAATCTTTATAGAATTATAGTGGAGTAAAAATATGAAAGTATCTTTAATTCTTGCTTGCGCGGGCAAAGGCGTGCGCGCTAACTTTGGTAAAAACAAATTGCTTGTTGATTTTAACGGCAAACCTTGTTTCCAACAAACTTTTGAAGTTTTTTATAATTCAAAATTAATTGACCAAATTATTATTACTGCTAGAAAAGAAGATTTTGATTTTATTAGCGGTATAGTTAAGGATAAAGCAACCGTAGTTTTAGGTGGCAACACAAGAACTAACTCAGTTAAAAATGCCCTAGAAATAGTAGATGGCGATATAGTGCTTATTCACGACGGGGCTAGGCCTTTCGTTTCAAGTAAGATGATTGATGATTGTATTGAGTGTGCTAAAAAGTATGGTAGTGCTATCCCCGTTTGCCCATCAAGAAACACCGTGGTTAAAGTTAACGGCGATATTATTGAAGAATATTTGGGTAAAGATAGCGTAAACTTGGTTCAAACCCCACAAGGCTTTAACACATTAGATATTAAGCGTGCGTACGCGTGCGTGTGCGAAAAGACTTTTAACGACGATGGCGAAGTTTATAAAAACTTTATAGGCGAAGTTCACACCTATCCTGGCGAAAACTCTAATATGAAATTAACCTTCCGTGAAGATTTTAATTGTTCAACCCCTGATTTTAGGTTTGGCGTGGGTTTTGATTGCCATAAATTAGTTGAAGATAGACCCCTTATTTTAGGTGGCGTTGAAATTCCACATACTAAAGGACTTTTAGGGCATAGCGACGCAGACGCACTAACCCACGCAATTATGGATGCGCTATTATCTAGCCTTGCTATGCGTGATATAGGTTATCACTTTAGCGATAAAGACCCTAAATATAAAGATGCTAATAGCATTGAACTATTAAAGTGCGTGCTTAAAATGATTGATGAAAAGGGATATAAGCCACATAATA
>JAZRDW010000158.1:0-5146 GCA_045660505.1 Christensenellaceae bacterium
GCGCCTTATCAAGATAAATAAACCAGTATTTATTTGATATTTCCATTAAGTTCATATTAGCGTAAAGGTCGGCAAGCGCCGTTATAACTTCTAAATTTTCACTATCAATTTTATAAGCAGAAAACAAAAAAGATAGGGCTGATAAAAAGTCCTTTTCTTGTATTTTATTATCAGATAGTTTTAAGTATCTATCAACGCTTTTATCAAACTGTAAAACTTTATTTTCCATCTCTAATCTTTGTTTTTACTTAGTGAAAAACCTTTCAATATCCCCTTTATCAAACTCATAAACCTTATCGCAAAATTGACAGTCTACCCTGATGGTTTTTTCCTTTTCTAAAATGTCCAAAAGTTCCTTTTCCCCTAGCGAAATTAAAACTTTTTCAATATATTCTTTTGAACATAAGCAGTTATATTTTGGATAGTAAGTGTTAAACGGAATATCCCCTATAAGCTTATCAATAATACCTTCAGCGCCTATTTGTTCTATTAAGGTTGAAAGGTTGCCTAATTGACTAACCACGTCTTCAGCCATAACTAAAGCGCCTTCACTTGCGTTTGGCAAGGCTTGCATAATAACCCCACCTGCACCTACACACTTGCCGTCTTTACCTATTTTAACGCCTAAAGCAACGGCTGTTGGTTGTTGTTCACTATACGCATAGTAAGCGGCAAAATCTTCGGCAATTTCCCCACTAATAAGTTGGCTACTACCTGAATATGGTTCTTTTAAGCCCATACTTCTAACAACGGTAATTCTGCCGTTTTTTCCAACGCAACCACCTACGTCTAACTTGCCGTCTTTACGGAGTGGCATATCCACTTGTGGATTATCAATAAACCCACGCATATCTAAATTACCATTACCGCAAACGGTAATTTTACCACCTAAGCCATCCCCACTAATGGTTACTGAAAGTTTATCCCTTTGGTTTTTTAGGGTGCTAGACATAAAGGTGCAAATTGTTAAAGTGCGCCCTAGTGCGGCTGCGCAAACGGGCGAAAGTTTATGTATTTCTATTGCCCTATTAACCATATCCGTAGTATCTAAAACTGAAAGTGAAATTTCGTTGTTAAAAACTAATGTTTTTAGTAGTTTATCCATTTTAATTCCTTAAAAAATTTCAAAGACGCCTTGGCTTAAAACTAAAACCAAGGCACCTAAAATTTAACTTTATTTTTTATTGCGTTTTGCTAATTCTTTCTTTGCTTTTTCTATGCGTTTTTCTCTTTCTTTTTGATTTTCTAACGCTTTTTGCTCATCAATAGTAGGCTTAAATTGTTCGTCGTTTTTATGTTCTTCAACGTACCTTGCGTGGTCGTCGTAAATGGCTTGCTTGCTTTCGTTAAGTTTAATAATATCTTCCCTGCTAAATGAAGTTGGCAATTCTACCAACTGCAATTCATCATCAGTAATCGGCTTAATAGGTTTAGAGTTAAGCGAAGTTCTAATAGGCGTATTCATTTGGTCTTTATATTTTTGAATAGCCGTATCTTCTTTCTTATCAGTCTTCTTATAAATACCCCTGTTTTTCTTAGCCTTAATCTTATCGTTTATAAAGTTATCATAACCCCATTGACAATAGTTTGTCCAAATCAAAAGTATCCAAGATAGACCGAATAGCAATATGATTATTATACCCATACCTGTAAAAATTCCACCAAGCATAAATATAACTATTGGCAATGAACAAAGGGCTATAAAGAAAATGTTTTGTGGCAATAAGCCGATTGTAAATAACATTGCGTTTTTAATCAATGCAAAATATTTAAGTTCGTAAGTCACACTCATAGTAATCATATGCATAACTACCATTGAGATAAATGCTAAAAGTATATAAGTTAAAATTTCAGCCACAACAAAAAGCCACGCGCTATCGCCAGCAGTCACTTGTGCTTGAGAACAAAGTGATGCTACCATAACTAAAATGTAAAAAATAAAAGAATAAATTACGGCAGTTAAAATTATTTGACCGATATTCTTTTTTATCCCACTCCAAAAATCGTTGGCAACGAAAATACCTTCCGTCCAAACCATATTCCTAATGATATACGCGCCACCAGAAACACCAACGGCAGCAATCATTAATGCGATAGGCATAAATAGATACATAATTCCGTTGATTGAAAGAAGTATATTTTCAGAAAGCCCTGCCATTGTGAAAGGGGCTTGATACCCCACGCCAAAACTTTGCATAAATTGATATGCAGCGCCGGCATTACTTAAGGCAATATATCTAAAGAACAACAATGCAAAAAGTGGCAAGAAAAATAATAAGGTCAATAGGTTAACTATTATCAACTTACCAAAACTACCTTTAACTATATCCCAAAAAAGTTCCCACCTGTTAGATGGCAAGGTATCCCTAGCGTACCCTTCAGACTTTTCTGAACCCAAGTAAATTTTATCAATTAAACTGACTTTCTTTTTATTTTGTGCCATTAAAAAAACTCCTACCCTTGTTTACCTAAACAAGAACAAATTTCAAAAAAATGCTAGAAACTACATTCCCGCTATTATAGTGTACATTAAATTTAAATATTTTACAAACAAAATTTAGGTAATTGCTAAAAAAAACTTTACTTTTTTCTATTAGTTTGTTAAACTATGCATATATTAAAGTTATTTACGAGATAAATTTAAAGTTATGAAGAAGTTTAACGTTGCTGTTGTTGGCGCAACCGGTATGGTTGGTAGAAAGTTTTTACAAGTTTTAGAAGAAAGGCAACTTCCTGTTGAAAATTATTATTTGTTTGCATCTAAAAACTCTGCAGGTAAAAAAATTGATTTTATGAATAGTCAATATGAAATTATTGAACTTGCTGAAAAGAACTTAGAAGGCAAGAACATTGATATAGCACTTTTCTCTGCCGGTGGGGACGTGAGTAAGGAATTTGCGCCTATATTTGCTAAACACGGCATTTTGGTTATTGATAACTCTAGCGCTTGGCGTAGAGATAAAAACGTTCCACTAGTTGTTCCAGAATGTAATGCTGATGATATTTTGTGGCATAAAAATATTATAGCAAACCCTAACTGTTCAACAATTCAAGCAATGGTTGCATTAAAACCACTTCACCAAGCGTTTAAGATTAAGCGTGTAATTTACTCAACCTACCAAGCAGTATCTGGCGCTGGCGTTAAAGGGTTTAACGACTTGCAGGGTGGTATTTGCGGTGAAGCACCACAAAAATTCCCTTACCCTATCTTTGGCAACTGTATTCCACATATTGACGTGTTCTTAGAAAACGGCTATACCAAAGAAGAAGATAAAATGATTTTTGAAACCAAGAAGATTTTGGGCGACCAAGATATTAAGGTTACTGCAACTTGCGTTCGTGTTCCTGTTTACTATGGTCATAGCGAATCTATTAACTTAGAATTTGAAAAGCCATGCACGGTTGAACAAGTTAAAGAAGTTTTATCTAAGGCTGAAGGCGTTGTTCTTGAAGACGATGGCAAACATCTTATCTACCCTATGCCTTTAACTGCTGAAAATAAAGACGAAGTGTTTATCGGTAGAATTAGAAAGGATGAAACTATTGAAAACGGCATCAACTTATGGTGCGTTGCTGATAACATTAGAAAAGGTGCTGCAACTAATGCAGTTCAAATTGCACAAAAGGTTATTGAACTTAATGCGTTAAAGGGCAAAATCTAATATTAAAAAATTTCAAACTTAAAATTACTTTTTATTTAAGGAGCAAGTATGAATAAAACTATTTTCAAAGGCACTTGTACCGCCGCCATCACACCTTTTACTCAACATGGAATTGACTATGATGCTTTGGGCAAGCAAATTGAATATCAAATTGAAAATCAAATTGACGCTATAACTATTCTTGGCACAACTGGTGAAGCACCAACTATTTCTGATGCCGAATATGAAAAAATTGCAAAATTTTCTTATGATAAAATTGCAGGGCGTGTTAAATTTATACTTGGTTCTGGAAGTAACTGCACTAAAAAGGCTATTGAAAAAAGCCAACTAGCACAAAAAATAGGTGCTGACGGGCTTTTAGTGGTTACCCCTTACTACAATAAATGCACACAAAAAGGGCTTGTTAAATATTATAACGACGTTTGCGATAACGTTGATATCCCTGTTTTATGTTATAACGTGCCTGCAAGAACGGGCGTGAACATTTTACCTAGAACAATGGAAGAAATTGCTGAACATAAAAACATAGGTGGTATTAAAGAAGCCTGTGGTAATATGGAACAAATTTGTGAAACTGCACGTTTAATCCGTGGTAAAACTGCCCTATATTCTGGTGACGATAACCTTAACTTAGCAATGATGAGTATAGGTTCAATGGGTTTAATTTCAGTTGCATCTAACGTTGTTCCAAAAGAAGTTGGTGACGTGGCAAGGCTTTACTATGCAGGGCAAAACAAACAAGCGTATGAATTACAAGAAAGGCTTTTACCTTTAATTGACGTTTGTTTTTGTGAAGTTAACCCTATCCCTGTTAAAAAGGCTATGCAACTTATCGGTTTAGATACGGGTATCGTTCGTGCCCCATTAACCGAATTAGAACCTGAACACACCGAACAAATGATTAAAATTTTAAAAGATTTTGGGCTTAAAGTTAACGCTTAAAAAAAGGAAGTATTATGGTAAACGTTTTAATAAGTGGCGCACTTGGCAAAATGGGCAAAAAAGTTTATGATGCTTGTGCCTTAAATGAAAATATTAACGCCGTTTGTGGTATTGATATTAAAGAAGATTTTGAAAACGCAAATTATAAAATTTACGATAGTTTTGATAAAATTAGCGAAAAAGTTGACGTTGTTATTGACTTCTCTAGCCCAGCAAATTTAGATAATATTTTAGAATTTTGCTTAAGCAAAAAAATCCCTGCCGTATTATGTGCAACAGGCTACACTAAAGAACAAGTTGAAAAGGTAAAAAAAGCAAGTGAAAAAATTGCACTTTTCCGTTCTGGCAATATGTCTTTAGGTATAAACGTGTTAATTGATTTAGTTAAAAAGGCTGCCGCTAGTTTAGACGGCTTTGATATTGAAATTATTGAAAAACACCACAACCAAAAGGTTGACGCGCCTAGTGGAACGGCTCTTATGCTTGCCGACGGGGTTAAAGAAATTAAACCTGAAAAATTCTATACCTATGGTAGAGAAGGA
>JAZRDW010000159.1:0-1333 GCA_045660505.1 Christensenellaceae bacterium
TTTTGACGGGGTTGAAATTTTTGATGCCGTTAAAGAAAAAGAAGAACACGCCGATAGTATTTTCCGTTCATCAGTAACGGCTGATGCTAAAAGAAAGTTGATTAATAGGCATATTTCTATTCCAGTAATAAATTTTCCTGATGAAATTACTGAAAAAACTGATAATAGTAAAATTGTTCAGTTTGTTGAATATGCGGTTTTGGCATCAGTTTCAGGCGTAATTATTAAATTTAGTTCTTTACCTACCTTTGAAGTGTTAAAGGAAATTTTAGCACCAGCAATTAAGGTTGCAGAACAAAATAATATTGAAATTTTAATTGAAACAAGCGGTCCACTTGCAAAAACCGATAAGGTTTTAGAAGTTATCAACTTCTTTGCAACGGCTGTATTAAAAGTTTGTTGGAATATTAGGGAAACCTATTTTACTGCAAACGAATCTGCTGATAACACAATTCAAACTTTGGGTTCATATATCGCACACGTTAGACTTGGTGATAAAAAGGGCGATAAGTCAGTTATTATCGGTGATGGTGATTTACCTGTTAAAGATTTTTATAACGCTTTAAGTTCACTTAATTACGACGGGTTTGTTTCTGTTATGGAATCAGAAGATATTTCTTCTGCCGATATAGTTTTAACTCATTTTAAGAGTTATATGGATTCAGAATCTAATAAAAAGGTGGAAAAGCCTATTTATTATAATCGTTCAAAAACAGGCACACACCCTTGGAAGAAGTATGACGTTTTGGATTTGACTTTTTCTGAAGTGCTTGATGAAATGGTTGCTAGATACCCAGACCAATATGCTTTTAAGTATACAACTTTAGATTATACAAGAACTTATTCTCAATTTAGGGATGACGTGGATAAAGTTGCATCTGCACTCATTTCTTTAGGGGTTAAAGCAGGGCATCACGTTTCAATTTGGGCAACTAATATCCCACAATGGTTTTTAACTTTTTGGGCAACAGTTAAAATCGGCGCAGTTTTAGTTACCGTTAATACTGCTTATAAAATTCACGAAGCCGAATATCTTTTAAGGCAATCAGACACTCATACACTAGTTATGATTGATAGTTGCAAGGATTCTAATTATAAAGAAATTATTAGTGAACTTTGCCCAGAACTTAAAAATATTAAGCCAGGCGAACAACTTTATTCTAAAAAATTGCCTTTCTTACGCAACGTTATTACCGTTGGTTTTGAAATGGACGGTTGTTTAGAGTGGGAAGATTTTGTAAAGCGTTCAGAACTTGTTCCTAATGAAGAAGTTAGAAGAATGGCATCAACCGTTAAACCAGATGACGTTTGCAATATGCAATATACTTCTGGC
>JAZRDW010000160.1:0-8550 GCA_045660505.1 Christensenellaceae bacterium
TGGCGTGACGGTAATACCACTGTTTGGAGGAAACAATTATGGCAAAGAAAGTTACGGCAATCGTTAAATTACAATTGCCTGCAGGCAAGGCAACACCCGGTCCTCCGGTTGGTTCTACGTTAGGTCCACACGGTATTAATATTCCGGGATTTACCAAAGAGTTTAACGCTAAAACTCAAGACCAGGCTGGTTTGATAATTCCTGTTGTTATGACAATTTATCAAGACCGTTCATTTACTTTTATTTTGAAAACACCACCAGCACCAGTTCTTATTAAGAAAGCGTGCGGTATTGAAAGCGCAAGTGCAGCACCTAACAAAAACAAGGTTGCTAAAATCACTAAGGCTCAAGTTGAAGAAATTGCAAAAGTTAAAATGCCTGACCTTAACGCAAATACTTTAGAAGCAGCAGTTAGTATGATTGCTGGTACTGCTAGAAGTATGGGTGTAGAAGTCGTAGATTAATAATATAAATGTGGGAGGGATTTTTCCCGAATGTACCACTGGAGGTAAATTAAATGAAACACGGAAAAAAATATACAGACAGCATTAAAGCCATTGAATCTGCAAAACTTTATGACGTTGATGAAGCAATCGGCTTAGTGTTAGATACAGCAAAAGCAAAATTTGATGAAACTGTTGAACTTCACGTTCGTTTAGGTGTTGACCCTAAACAAGCAGACCAACAAGTTAGGGGCGTTTTGGTTCTTCCTAACGGTACTGGTAAAGAAGTTAAAGTTTTAGTTCTTGCAAAAGGCGAAAAGGCAGACCAAGCAAAGGAAGCAGGTGCAGACTTTGTTGGTGCTGAAGAAATGATTCAAAAAATCCAAAGCGAAAGTTGGTTTGATTATGACGTAATCATCACAACACCTGATATGATGGGCTTAGTTGGTCGTATCGGTAAGATTTTAGGTCCTAAAGGCTTAATGCCAAACCCAAAATCTGGTACTGTTACTATGGACGTTGCTAAGGCAATCAAAGATACTAAAGCAGGTAAGGTTGAATATAGACTTGATAAAACTGCTATTATTCACTGCGCTATCGGTAAGAAGAGTTTCGGTAAAGAAAAGATTAAAGAAAACTACGAAGCATTAATGGAAGCTATTGTTAAGGCTAAACCTGCTGCTGCAAAAGGTCAATACGTTAAGAGTGTTGCTTTAGCAAGCACAATGGGTCCTGGCGTTAAAATTAATGCTAAAATTTAATTGACATTATAGTTTTATAGTGTTATAATATCAAAGTAAAAATTAAATAGCCTAAGACAGTTGGTTTTTAATTGCTTTATAAAAAGCAAACCCACCGAGGCGGATACTTCTAAAAAAGGTTTTACTAAAAATGTAGTTAGCCCTTGTATTCCGTTTTGGTGTACAAGGGTTTTTTCAATATTATTCAAGGAGGTAATCAAATGTCAGCAAATTTTGAAGCAAAAAAAGTAGTAGTTGCAGAAATTAAAGAAAAAATTCAAAACGCAAAATCTGTTGTTTTCGTTAAGTTCAACGGTTTAACAGTTGCAGAAGATACTGAACTTCGCCGTGAATTTAGAAAGAACAACGTTGAATACAAAGTTTTGAAGAATACTTTAATTAGAAAGGCTTTCAACGATTTAGGCGTTACTGATTTTGATGAAGACTTAAATGGTCCAACATCAGTTGCGTTTGGCGCAGATGAAACAGGCGCTGCAAAAGTTATCGTTGATGCAGCAAAAAAATATCAAGACAAAGTGTGTGTAAAGAGCGCTTATTTTGAAGAAAAGAGATTAGATGAAAAGGGCGTTAAGGCGTTAGCATCAATTCCATCAAAACAACAACTTTACGCTATGCTTGCAAGTGCATTACTTGGTGTTCCAAGGGCACTCGCTATTGCGCTTAATCAAGTCGCAGAAAAAAATGCTTAATTAAAGCAAAAAAATTATTAAATTAAAAAATTAGTCATTATTAGGAAGATAGAAAAATGGCAGATATTCAAAAAATGTTAGAAGAAATTAAAGGTATGAGCGTTATGGAACTTAACGAACTCGTTAAAGCAATAGAAAATGAATTTGGCGTAAGCGCTGCTGCATCTGTTGCAGTTGCTGCTGCTCCAGCTGAAGCTGCTCCAGCAGCTGAAGAACAAACCGAATTCAAGGTTGTTCTTAAAGAAGTTGGCGGTAACAAAATCGGCGTTATCAAAGTTGTTAAAGAAGTTACCGGTTTGGGCTTGGTTGAATCTAAGGCTCTTGCTGTTGACGGCGCTACCATTAAGGAAGGCGTAAGCAAAGAAGACGCTGATGCTATGATTGCTAAATTCAAAGAAGCTGGCGCTACTGCTGTTGCTGAATAATTCTAAGCATAAAAACAAACTATTAAAAAAATGTTGCTTTAATCTAAAGCAACATTTTTTATTTTAAATACTAACTAATTTCAACAAAAAAATTATAAAAATTTTATCTTTTGATAAGTTAATTAGTGATAAGAATTGACTTTTTATTAAAAAACAAGTAAAATATTACTATTCATGTGTATATTGGAGAATAATATGAAAAAATTTAGCAAAATTTTTATAAACATTTTAGCAGTTATTATGGTTATTCTTTCTTGCTTTTCACTTACTGCTTGTAAAGAAGATATAAAAAAGGTAATTGTTAATATCAGCGTTTATAACTATAGTGAAGATGATGATACTACACCTGGTTTTGAAACCGTATCTATTGAAGTTGATATGTACCGTCACTTAGCACCTAATACTGTTGATACTATTATGGGTTATATTAATGAAGGTTATTATGATAACACCGTTTTCTATCAAATAGATGGTTCATTAACACGCCAAATGATGCTTGGCGATTACAAGTTAAATGGCGTTAGCCCTGTTGCAAACGCAATCAAACCACAAATTGAAGGTGAATTTGAACATGGTGGAACAACTGGTAGCAACCTAAAAGTTAAAAAAGGAGCAATCGGTTTATGGCGTACTTGGACTGCTTTTGAAAGCAAATATAACCAACATAATGAAACACTTCACTCTGGTAGGTCAAACTGGTTCTTACCAATTAACCTTTCAGAATCAACCTTAAATGGTTATAACGGTTATTTCTGCATCTTTGCACAAATTGATTTAAGTAGTAGTGCTAATTCTAACGCATTTACACTTATTACCGAAGCATTAAACAAAAATACAACAAATTACGTTGTTTACTACACCGGTAAATATGATACTACTAAAGAAGATGAAAACTTTGGTTTAACACAACATATCGTTTTAGAAGAAGATTTTGTTGATAGTGATGATGTTTTTGTTGCTACGAAAGAACAAAGGGAATGCTACAATAAGCACACCATTAAAATTCCTACCCTTGCTGATGACGGCGCTATTACGGCAAAAGTGACCTCAATAGTTGTTAAATAATTTTAATTGTAAATAAATTAAAACGCATATATCAAGTTGATATATGCGTTATTTATTTAGTTAAACCTTTTTGATTGAATTAATTTTTTTGTTTTCAACCCCAAAAATAAAGTATTCTATATAAAAAGAATTTTCGTTTTTACTATAAATTAAACCAACTTCATTTTCACTTCTAAACTCAGGTGGGGGGATAACCCCTAAAAAATCGCCGAAAAAGGTGGGTAAATGTTCAATATTATCTAATAAATTTTGGCTTAAATAATCTTCTATTTTATCATTAACTAAAAGGTCTTCTAAAAAAGCAAAGGGAATAATATTATCTAACAAATTATTTATACTAAACCTTTGGCTTTTTTCTATTTTAAAACTAGTTCGCTTAAATGAAAAGTCACTAAATTCCCAAAATGAAGTTATTTTATGTTTAGCAATATCTAAATAGTTTTCTTCAGTAGAAAAGCCGTTGTCAACACAAAAATTATCAACTTCCCTACAAAAAACCTTTTCTATTTTATTTTCTATTGAATAAACGAAAAGTAATTTTTTATTTTCTAAATTTTCAACTGATACATAGGCAAAATTATGATTATTTAACTGAAATTGCCCTATACAAGCGCTATCAAAGTTTAAGTTGAATGATTGCGCATAAAAATCGCTTGGTGTTTCTAGGGATAATTTTAGCCCGTTCTCATTAAAAATAGTTGCAATAAGGTTGTCAAATTTTTGTTGGTTAATAATATAAAAATTATTATTTTCTTTTAACGGGCAAAATTTAATTAAATAGCCACCTTTTAAGTCTGTTAAAATAATAGAACTTGGTGGGGAAGAAAAAAAGTAATCATCAAGCAAAAACGAAATGCTTTTAGCGTTAATATTAACAGGGGTAAGTTCTATAAAGGCATTTACAGTTTCAATTTTAATAGGTTTAATATCCAAATCAATTATTCCATAAAAATTGCCGTATATTTTTAATGCTGATTTAATGGTAGCAGAAAAATAATAAAACATATTCTATTAAATATATGTATAATTTTACTTTATTATGTCAATAAAATAATTAAGAAAATATAAAGGGGAATAAATATGGAAAAAATTTACGGATACAAAGAAAAGGATATTATAGGGCTTGCTAATTTTATTAGGGAAAGAAAAAATCAGTCACTTTCAAACTTATTTGAAAGTTATAGCATTAAAAGTGGCAAGGCAAAGGGGACTATTAGAAATTTATATTATGAACTAGCAAAAAAAAGCGCATTAGATAAGAACTTTTGTGATAAATATTTTGGTGGCTTGCCATTAAAAGTTTCTATTATTAAAGAGTTTAATAGTGAAGAAGAAAGAAAACTTATAAAAGAAGTTTTAATAGGCAAAACTAAGGGGAAATCAGTTAGAAGTATCATAATGGGGCTATCTAATGGCGACGGGAAAAAGGCGTTAAGATTACAAAATAAATACCGAAACGCAATAAAGAATAATAAAGAGTTGGTTAGTGAAATTACTTTAGAATTAAAAAATCAAGGCTATGAAGTTGAACAATTAACTAAGAAGAAAAATAATTATATAACTGAAGAAAATTTTGAAAAGTTAAAAAACGAAATTAACAATTTGTTTGCACGTATTAGCCAAAAGGAAAGAAAGGAAAACGAATTTTTAAAAGAGAAAATTTTAATTTTAGAAAAGGAAAACTTGCGTTTATATAATCTTTTATATTCAAAAAAAGAACCTAACGGTGCAAAAGAATTTTTTAACCGTGGTGGAGAAATTAACAATTTATTAAATTAATTAGTAAAATAAAAAAACCTTTGCTTAAGTTTTTAAGCAAAGGTTTTAATTTAATTATTAAGGTTAATTCTTTTTATTAGAAGTTATTGCTTTTGCAATTTCCATAACGACTATAGGGAAAAGTGATAAGCCTAAACCAACTAAATATAACCACCAGTTAAGATACATCATACCGAATACTGCGTTTACACCAGGAATAAATAGTACGATTGCAGTAAGCAAGGTGCAAACTATAAGCGAAATATTCATAGTGCTATTTGAGAAGAAACCTACCTTAAATAGTGAGTGGTTTGAACGCATATTAAGTGCTTGAACAAGTTGACTCATTGCTAATACCATAAACGCCATTGTGCTACCTGCTTCATGGTTAAGCGCGCCAGAAGGGTCTTTCATTATAACAGCACCAAGTATATAGCCTATAAGGGTTGTAATAGTTAATAGAATACCATTTAATATAATCTTGAAACCTAAACCACGGGCGAATAAACTTTCGTTTTTAGGGTTTGGTTTGCGATACATAACGTCATTTTCAACGGATTCCATACCGAGTGCAACGGCAGGCAAACTATCCGTTACAAGGTTAATCCAAAGAAGTTGAATAGGAATAAATGGATTGCCAAGCCCTGCAATATAGCCTAAAATTACGGTAGAAATAAATACTACTAAAACTTCTGCTAAGTTTGTTGAAAGTAAAAAGCCAACAACCTTTTTAATATTTTCAAATATCCCCCTACCTTCTTTAACTGCATCAACAATGGTAGAGAAATTATCGTCGGTAAGCGTCATATCGGCAGCGCCTTTAGCAACGTCCGTTCCCGTAATACCCATAGCGCAACCTATATCTGCTGCTTTTAGGGCAGGGGCGTCGTTAACGCCGTCACCCGTCATAGAAACAACTTCGCCTTTCTTTTGCCAAGCCTTAACTATGCGAATTTTATTTTCAGGTGAAACGCGGGCGTATACTGATATATTTCTTACTTCGCTATCTAATTGTTCATCACTCATTTGGTCTAGTTCAGCACCTGTAATAGCCTTGTCGCCTTCAACGAATATACCTAATTCTTTAGCGATTGCCGTGGCAGTTACAATATGGTCGCCCGTAATCATAACAGGTTTAATACCTGCTTGACGGCAAGTTGCAACTGCAACTTTACATTCTGGTCTAGGTGGGTCTATCATACCAACTAAGCCCATAAAGGTAAGCCCGTTTTCAAGTTCTTCAAAAGTAGGTTTTGTAGGAACTTCTTTAAGTTCTTTATAAGCAACTGCAAGAACACGCAAAGCGTTTGAACTCATTTGGTCGCAAATGATTTTTGCCTTTTCCACGTCACCTTTAATTGTGCGATTAGCAATAACGTCAAACGCACCCTTTACAATGGCGATAGGTTTACCATCAATCATATTAACCGTAGTCATAAGTTTACGGTCGGAGTCAAATGGTAATTCTGCAACTCTAGGGAAAGAAGAATTAATTTCATCTTTAGGGAAGCCGTTTTTGTGTGCTGCTAAAACTATAGCAGTTTCAGTTGGGTCGCCTATGTGAACTTCTTTTCCATTTTCAAACACAACTGAACCATCACAACAAAGTGAACCGTATTTAAGAAGTGTTTTAATTTTATCGTTAGTGGTATCATTTACTTGTTCAGCATCAACTTCGCCATCAGCGTAAGCCTTAACCAAAGTCATTCTATTCATAGTAAGAGTACCAGTTTTATCAGAACAAATAACTGATGCACTACCTAAAGTTTCAACGGCAGGTAATCTTCTAATAATAGCGTTCCTTTTAACCATGCGTTGAACACCGATTGAAAGAACTATAGTTACAACGGCTGGTAAACCTTCAGGGATAGCAGAAACGGCTAAAGATATTGCAGACATAAAGCCGTTAATAATGTTATCAAAGCCAAAACCATCTCTAACTAATTGAACTATAAACATTATAAAGCATACAGCCAAAACAAGAATACCTAATACGCTACCTAGTTTTGCTAACTTTTCTTGCAATGGGGTTTTAGTTTCTTCTTCGTTGGCAAGGATACCTGCAATTTTACCCATTTCAGTATCCATACCCGTTGCTGTGACAACTGCAAGAGCCGTTCCGTAGGTAATAGAGCAACCTGAGAAAACCATATTAGTTCTATCGCCCAAAGGTGCTTTTTCTTTAACTAAAGCATTAGCATCTTTTTCTGATGGAACAGATTCGCCCGTTAGTGCAGATTCTTCTGATTTTAAGTTAACGCTTTTAATAAGTCTAGCGTCGGCAGGAACAAAATCGCCCGCTTCAAGTTTAATAATATCGACAGGCACTAATTCAGAAGACATAATAATTTTTTCAACCCCGTCACGGATAACCCTTGCGTGTGGGGCAGACATATTTTTAAGTGCATCTAAAGCCTTTTCTGCCTTACTTTCTTGCACAACGCCCATTATTGCGTTAATTAAAACGATTGCAAGAATTAAGAAAGGTTCAATCATTTCAATTAAATCAAAATGATTATTCGCAATGGTATTGTAAATGGCAATGCCTAGTGAAACGGCAGCCGCAATAAGAAGAATTATTATCATTGCGTCCTTAAACTGCTCAAAAAAGCGTTGAAGGGTAGTTTTCTTCTTCTTTTCTTTTAGTTTATTTTCGCCCACCTTTTCTCTTCTTTCTAAAACTTGTTCATTAGTCAAGCCTTGTGAAACGTCAGTTTGCAAAGAAGAAATAAGGGCTTCTTGATTTTCAAAGTGTGCTATCAAATTAAAATCTCCTTTATACATTATATATTGTTAATTATAACAAAAAAAATTCTTCTTGTAAATAATTGAATAAGAATATTGATAAGTTTTTTAACAATATTTGTTGAATAAGTTAGTAAAAATTGTTTTTTTATACGTATAAAATATTTGACAAAAGTAGACATTATATATATAATATTAATTGCAACTAATTTGGTTGCAATTAGGTGGTAAATGAAATTATCTTCAAAGACCAAATACGGCTTAAAGGCCTGTCATATTTTAGGGCTTAACTATCCAAACACGGTGGTTTCGGCAAGTTCGTTAGAAGGTATGTTATCGGTATCAGGCAAATATTTAGAAAAGATTATGCGCCTATTATCTGCAGAAAACATAGTTTCAGCAAGCCGTGGCGCAAGTGGTGGGTATTACCTAGCGCGCCCACCAAAAGAAATTTTGATAGGTGAAATCGTTAGGGCGCTTGAAGATAATATGGAAATTATTGAGTGCGTTAAGGAACAAGGCAAGTGTAAGTGTTGCCCGTCAAGTGGGGTATGGAAACGCTTGCATAAGGGTATTAATGAAATACTTGATTCTATGACGCTTGAACAAATGATTAACGGTGAACTTCATTAAAAGGAGAAATTTATGCAAAAACCTATATATT
>JAZRDW010000161.1:0-8419 GCA_045660505.1 Christensenellaceae bacterium
TGCTTCCTTATTAGTAATAAAACCTAGTGAAGTTCTTTGTGAAACTTCGGTTGCACCCACGTTAGAAGTCATAATAATTATGCAGTTTTTAAAACTTACGACCCTGCCTTTGCTATCGGTTAACCTGCCGTCATCAAGAAGTTGTAGCATAATATTGAACACGTCTGGATGCGCCTTTTCAATTTCATCAAACAATACAACAGAATAAGGCTTTCTTCTAATTTTTTCGGTTAATTGACCTGCTTCATCAAAGCCAACGTATCCTGGAGGCGCGCCAACTAACTTAGATACTGAGTGTTTTTCCATATATTCACTCATATCTACACGAACGATATTATCTTCACTACCGAAAACTGTTTCGGCAAGTGCTTTAGAAAGTTCAGTTTTACCAACACCTGTTGGCCCAACGAAAATGCACGACCCGATAGGTCTATTAGGGTCTTTTAACCCTGCCCTAGCACGGCGAATAGCATCAGAAACGGCTTTAACAGCACTATCTTGACCTATAACTCTCTTATGCAATACTTCTTCTAAATCAAGTAGCCTTTGTGCTTCAGTTTGGTTAAGTTTAACAACAGGAACGCCCGTCCAGTTGCTAACAACCTTAGCAATATCTTCACTAGTTAAGGTTAACCTTTCACGATTGCTATTATTTTTAGATGCGTTTGCACGAATTTCAGCAAGTTCTTTTTCTACTTGTTCAATATCTTTATTAATCTTCATAGCACGCTCTAAATCATCACGACGTTTTGCTTCGTTCTTTTGGGCAATAAGTGCGTTTATTTCGGCTTCTTTTTGCTTTGCTTCGTAAGGTGAATTATAACTATCTAACCTTACCCTTGATGCTGCTTCATCAATTAAGTCTATTGCTTTATCAGGTAAAAACCTATCAGTAATATACCTATCAGATAAGGTGACTGCGGAAATAATTGCTTCATCTGGAATAATAACGCCGTGGTGTGATTCGTATTTATCACGAAGTCCTTTTAAGATTTCAACGGCTGAATCGGTATCAGGCGCTTCCACAACTATTGGTTGAAAACGGCGTTCTAAAGCAGCGTCCTTTTCAATATATTTTCTATATTCATCTAAGGTGGTTGCACCGATAGTTTGCAATTCGCCCCTTGATAACATAGGCTTTAATATATTTGCAGCATCCATATTGCCTTCGCCCGTGCTACCAGCACCAACGATATTATGAATTTCATCAATAAATAGAATTATATTTCCGTTTTGCTTAACAAAATCAATGGCTTTTTTAAGCCTTTCTTCAAAGTCACCACGATACCTTGCCCCCGCAAGCATACCTGCTAAATCTAAAGAAAAAACTATTTTATCTGCAAGAAGTTCTGGAACGTTGCCTTTAACAATTGCTTGTGCCAAGCCTTCAACGACAGCAGACTTACCAACCCCAGGTTCACCTATTAAAACAGGGTTGTTTTTTGTACGCCTTGAAAGAATTTGAATAACCCTATCAATTTCATTTTTTCTGCCGATAACGGGGTCTAACTTTCCTTCTTCGGCTTGTTTATTAAGGTTAACGCCAAACTTACCTAGTTCGCCTAAATCGTCTTTAGAAGAAGTTTTATTTGCCTTTTGGTCTGCAAATCTGTTTTGATTTATAGGCTTACCACCAACAAAAGTTCTATCAAAATTATTTTCTTCAACAGGCTGATTATCTATCTCTTGGTCTTCACCAAATAAAGTTTCGCTTAAACCTTCAATAACGGCGTTTACATTGACCTTTAATAAAGATAAAATGGTTACAGCCGTTGATTCTTTATCTAATAATAATGCAAGTAAAAGATGTTCTGTTCCAACGTAGCCAGCACGGGCTTTTAAGGAAATTTCTATAGCATTTTCAAATAGTTTTTTTGTTCTTGCAGTAAACATATTGCCCGTGATAACCATATCTTGAGAAATAGTTTTTTTGAAAAGGAATAAAAACCTTTCGTTATCCACCCCTTCTTCTTTTAAAATTGATGCGGCACGACCATCTTCAGCGTTGATTAAGCCAAACAAAATATGTTCACTACCGATATAACGACAGCCGTATCTTTTTGCTAATGCCGTTGCGTATTCTATTACTTGATTTACATTTCTAGAAAACGTTTCGTAATACATATATTCCCCCTAATTTTTCAACTTTAATAGTTTGTTGCCAACAAGTTTAGCACGGTATAAATCTCTATCAATAGAAGATAAAGTTTTGCCGTATTGTTCGCAAATATTTGCAGGTCTTGCTTGAATAATTAAATCATCAATAGCAACTATATCACTTAAATCAACAAGCCCAAGCATAACCCCTAGTTTAACCCTTGCAATATGGGATAAAAACTCGTTATAACTTAAAAATACCGCGTTTGTAAGCACGCCAAAAGACTTTCTAGCCTTATCCATAGTTTGAAGTTCGTTCTTAGTATAAAGCCTTTCCATTTCATCACGCTCAGCACGGCAAATATCTAAAACGGTGTTTTCAACTTCCCTTAAAATTTCATACTCAGAAACGCCCAAAGTAACTTCGTTACTTATTTGATACATAAAGCCTTCTGCATCACTACCTTCGCCGTATAATCCACGAACGGTTAACCCTAACTTCTTAACTTCCCTAATAAGCGCACCTATTTTGCCACTTTCGGTAAGGGCTGGCAAAAATAGCATAACTGATGCCCTAAGTCCTGTGCCTAGATTTGTTGGACAAGCAGTTAAATACCCAAAGTCCTTATTAAACGCAAGGTTTAGGTTTTTATTAAGTTGGTCATCAATCAAATCTAAACGCTTATAAGCATCAACTAACCTTAGTCCACGCAAAAAACATTGTTCCCTAATAATATCTTCTTCATTAACCATAACCGAAATGCTTTCGTTTTGATTAACTAAAACTGCACCACAAGAATGATTGTCAATTAAATTTTGGCTAATCAAGTGGCGTTCTTTCATTGCTTCTAAGGTAATAGGCGACATTTTTGACATAAAATATAAGTTGAAAGTATCTGCCTTAACCAAAGCCCTATTAACTTGTTTAACTATATCGTGGGCAACTTTTTCATCAGTTATCCTAAAAGGATAGCCTTTTAAGTTTCTAGCAAGGCGAACACGACTCATTATGATATTACCTAAATAAGTTTCTTCGTTCCCCCTACTCATAATAGCCCCCTAATTTTCAACTCTTCATATAAATCGGCGCACCTTTCAGAAAGTTCTTTTACTTCATCAAAGCGCCCGTCAATAACGGCTTGCTCTTTTTCTTTAAGCACCCTTGAATATTCGTTTATAAGTTCTTTATCAAACCTATCAATTTTAGGCGTTTTTCCCGTATGATAAACCTTACCGTGAACCTTTTTAACGGCTACGGTAATTTCCTTTTGAAATGAGTTATAACACTCTGGACAACCTAACATAAAGGTGTTATAAAATTCAGATAAATGCGTTCCACACGCACTACAAACCTTATCTACCATAAATTCTTCTTTTCTTTATAATTTTTCTGCTAATTCTTTTATGTAATTAGTTAAATCTTCTTTAAGTTTATCGTTTTTAAGTGCCATTTCAACGTTTGCTAAAACGAACCCTAACTTATCGCCAACGTCAAACCTTTCGCCTTCAAAACAACTTGCTAACAATTCCCCACGGCTTGCTAATTCATCAAGCGCGTCAGTTAAATAAATTTCGTTGCCGTGTGGCTTTAACGTTTTAAGCATTGCCATAACTTCACCACTTAAAACGTATCTACCTATTATTGCATTATTTGAAAGGGCTTCGTTAATGCTTGGCTTTTCTTTAATAGCGTTTACGGTCATAACCCCGTCAACTTCTTCACTATAACCTATATTGCCGTACTTAGAAATATCATCACCAAAAACTTCCATTGTAGCAATAACGCTTTTGCCCGTTTGTTTATAAATATTTGCTAAATGCTCTATGCAAGGGGTTTGCCCCTTTTCTGCATATAAAAGTTCATCACCTAATAAAAGCGCAAAAGGTTCATCTTTAACAAAAGGTTCTGCACATAAAATTGCGCCTGCTAAACCGTTTGCTTTTTCTTGAACAACATATTTAACGTTAAAACTACTTGTCTTTTTAGAAATTTCATACAATTCTAACTTACCATCTTCAAGTAGCCTTTGATTTAAGGCTTTATTTTCAGCAAAATGCCCTTTAATCACGTCACAATCTGGACTTACAACGATAATAATTTCTTCAATGCCAACGGTTGCAAGTTCTTCAACAATATATTGAATTGTTGGCTTATCCACAACGGGTAGCATAGGCTTTGGAACTGCCTTTGTTATAGGCAAAAACCTTGTTCCCAGCCCTGCCGCTGGAATAATTGCTTTCTTTAACTCTCTCATAATGTCCCCTTAAAAATATAATATTATTAAATTTTACTTAAAATTTTTATTTTCTAAATCTTTAATTTTTTGAACACGGCGAGAGTGCCTTTCATCACCACTAAATTCGGTAAATAAAAATGCATCAACAATTTCAAGCATTAGTCCAGGTCCTACAACCCTTTCGCCAAGTGCTAAAACGTTAGCATCATTGTGTAATCTTGTCATTTTAGCAGAGAATACGTCGTGACAATGCCCACAACGGATACCTTTTACCTTGTTGGCAACGATACTCATACCGATACCTGTTCCACAGAATAAAATACCTTTATCATATTCACCACTAGCAACTGCGTTAGAAACTGCTAACGCAAATTCGTTATAGTCAATTGAAGTTGTATCAAAACAACCAAAGTCTTTAAATTCAACGCCCTTTTCGTTTAAGTATTTTGTTAAAACCGGTTTAAGATTAATTCCACCGTGGTCACAACCTATTGCAACTTTCATTTTTATTCTCCTTTTTCTTCCAAAATTTTATTTAGTATAATATTACAAGCATCTTCTAGTTGATGCGATGTTTCAATGTATAACGCCAAAGAACCGCCAAACGGGTCTAAAATATCAAACTGACCTGTGAGTTCTGCTATTGTGCATACCCCGTTTAAGCCGTATAAACAGCGTTTATGACTTTCAGTCATACAAACAATTAAGTCTGACTTGCCTATTAGTTCTGGGGTTAATGGTTTAGACTTAAACGCACCAACCTTATAACCAAGTTGTTTTAATGCCTTGGCAGAATTAGGGCTAATTTTATCCCCTAAGTTAGCGTTTAACCCAGCACTTGATACACGAATATTAGTTATTCCGGCAAGTTTAAGTTTGTTTTTTAATATAATTTCCGCCATAGGGCTTCTACAAGTGTTCCCCGTGCAAACGAAAACTATTGACTTTTTTCTCATCCGCAAGACTTCCTTAATCTATTCATTATTCCCATATTTATACCCTTTTCATCTTGCATTGCTATTGCGATAATTAGGGTGGCTTTTGTTTCGCCTTCTAAAAGTTTATCATATAAATTACAAGCAACTTCTTCTGGGGTATAACCTAAAGGCAATATGTTTTTACCCTTAAATTCTTCCAAATACTTGCTTTCACACATAATAAAAGGTGTTCCGCCTTTATTTGCTTCCAAATTATATGCGTTTATTACGCCGTTAATATCCCCACTTTCAAACAAGGCTGTTTCGCAAAGTGGTTTATAATGCTTATACTTCACGCCTGGTGACTTAACTTTATCACCTTCTTTATGCATAGCAACTTCACAACTACCAACCACTTCTGTAATCATTTCTTTTGTTATTAAGCCTGCACGCAAAATTCTTGGGGTCTTTTCAGTCACGTCTAAAACGGTACTTTCAATACCACCTAAACATTTACCGCCGTCTAAAATAAGTTCTATTTTACCTTGCAAATCGTTATATACGTGGTTTGCCGTAACCGGGCTTGTGTGTTTAGATAGGTTTGCACTTGGGGCTACTAGTGGCATATCTATCGCCTTTAATAATTGTTGGCAACCTAAATGGCTTGGTATTCTTATAGCCAAGGTTTGCCCACCGCAAGTGGCTTCATCACACACCACACCCTTGCTTTCAAAAACCATAGTTAGTGGGCCTGGCGTAAACCTTTCAAGCAATTTATAAACGTAATCGTTATTTATATAAACCAACTTAGTTAAGTCATAATCTTTGTGAACGTGTGCTATTAACGGATTGTCACTTGGCCTACCCTTAACTTCAAAAATCTTCTTAACGGCAATAGAGTTTGTGCCAACGCCAGCTAGCCCGTAAACCGTTTCGGTTGGAATTGCAACAACCCCACCATTAAGCAAAATTTGTTTGGCTTTATTTATGCTTTGTTCATTTATTTTTTCAATTTGTGTTTGCATATTAAAAAATATCGTCGTCAACAGTTTCTTCTTGTTCTACTTGTTCTTCAACTTCTTCTTCATTTGCATTATTAGGCAAAGTTTCATACCCGTTAAAAGAAGTGTTTACGCTTTTAGACGCAAGGTAATTATCGTCTGGTTCGCCAGTTTCTTCATTAAGATTTAAGAACTTAGTGCATTCACCCTTAAAGTAAAGTTTAACCATACCCGTAGGGCCACTTCTGTGTTTTTCAATAAGAATTTCTGCAACGTTTGGTTGAACCTTACCTTCGGCAAGTTCCTTTTCAGTAGCGCTCTTGTCAGGGCGGTGAATAAACATAACTATATCAGCATCTTGTTCAATAGCACCAGATTCCCTAAGGTCTGATAATTGTGGTCTGCCCTTTCTAGTTTCAACTGCACGTGATAATTGTGAAAGTGCTAAAACAGGGACGTTAATTTCCTTAGCCAAAATCTTTAGACTTCTAGAAATTTCAGTAATTTCATTTTGCCTACTATCGCTATTTCTAACCTTATCAGGTGTCATAAGTTGCATATAGTCCACCATAACGAAGTCTAAGCCAGACTTATTCTTTAAACGCCTACACTTAGAGATAAGTTCCCTTGGGCGAATAACGGCAGAATCATCAATATAAATTTTTGCGTTAGCAAGTTTTTCCCTTGCCCTTGCAATTTCAATCCAGTCTTTTTTTGCAATTTTACCTTTCTTAACGTCACTCATAGAGACATTTGCTATTGAACACAATAACCTTTCAGTAATTTGTTCCTTACCCATTTCCAAAGAGAATACTGCGCAAGAGTATCCGTTTAACGCTAAGTTTTCAACAATGTTCATTGCAAACGAAGTTTTACCAACTGCTGGGCGGGCAGCCAAAATCATAAGGTCGCTCTTATGTAAGCCGTTAAGTAAAAAGTCAAGCCCCTTAAAGCCTGTTTTTATACCTTGCAATTCAACTTCGCCATCAGCAAGTCTTTCTAAATTAGAAACAACGTCGTTAACAACTGAACCAACTTTTACCATTTCAGAAGTATCTGCATCAGTAGAAATATCGTAAACAACCTTTTCAGCAAAAGATAATGCAGACATTTTATCTGAACTTGTTTTGCAGTTTTCTATAATTTCAGCAGAACTCTTTATAAGCCTACGCATCAAACTATCCCTAGTGACAATTTCGCTATACCTATTATAGTTTGCTGAACTTGGCATAACGTTAGTTAGTTCGGTTATATAAGCAATGCCACCAGCCTGTTCTAAAGTGCCTTGCTTTTCTAATAAGTCTGTTAAAGTGACAAGGTCAACAGGTTGGTTTTGATTAATAATTTCTTGCATAGCGCTAAAGATATATTTATGTGATTCAGCATAAAAATCTTCTTCCTTTAGAAAGGCCGCAAGTTCAACTTGAATTTTTGTATCAAGCAATAAGCAACCAAGCAATGCTTGTTCGGCTTCTAAACTATGTGGCATATCTCCCATTAATTTAACTTGTTTTTCCGTTGTGTTTTTCTTTGCCATAATTTTTACCCCTTTTCTTATGCGTTCTTAAAATCGTTAAGCGTATTTTCAAAAATCTTAAATGCAGAGTTAAATGCGTCCATTTTAGTTAAATCTACCCCGGCAATCTTTAATAGTTCAACAGGACTATCACTACCACCTGAAGATAAAAACTTAAAGTAATCTTCTACGGCAGGTTTACCTAATGTTAAAATTCTATCCACTATCGCAAGTGCGCTTATAATACCCGTTGAATATTTATAAACGTAAAATGCCCTATAAAAATGTGGTATTCTTGCCCACTCATATTTAATTAGGCTATCACTATTAACTGCTTTGCCATAATACTTTTTGTTAAGTTCTAAATATGCGTTTGATAAATTTTCTTTTGTAAGTGGTTGCCCTTCTTCAACCATTTGATGGGCAAGTTTTTCAAATTCAGCAAACTGAGTTTGCCTAAATAAGGTTGTTCTTATCATTTCTAAAAGATAAGATAGTAAATACTTCTTTAACTTTTTATCTGTTGCCGTGCTTAAAAGGTGTTTACAAAGTAAAACTTCGTTTACCGTGCTTGCCACTTCAGCTACAAAAATCGTATAGTCTGCTTTTGAATACGGTTGAGTTTTGTTTGAGAAATACGAGTGCAAGCTA
>JAZRDW010000162.1:0-4215 GCA_045660505.1 Christensenellaceae bacterium
CCCCTTTTAACCATATCGCCCTTTTCAACGATAGGTTCAGCAGGGCTACCTATGTGTTGTGAAAGGCTTATGCATACAGTTTTTGGCTGTGGCATTTCTATAATAGGCTTTTCACGGCACAAACTTTTATTATCCTTAACGTGAATGCCGAAAGGATAGTTTTTTCCATTTATAACTTTCAAAGTTAAACTCCTATTTTTTATTTTATATATTTTTCAATAGGTGCTTGCGTTTTTTTAATAATTAAGTATACGCAAAGCCCTACAATGAAACCAGATATAACGCTTATTAATGCTAAATAAGGTAGGTAATATAAAAATTCATTAACCCTAGTTATTAAGCAAAAAGTAAGGTTTTGAATTGTGCTATTTATAACTGCGCCTAAAATTGAAGTTGCTAAAATACTAGTTTTCTTAACTAAATAAATAAGCACAATTTCAATGGTAAGGGAAATTACCCCTGCTGGCAAAGAATATAAAATTGCTGAAATATTCCCAGAAAATAAACTGCCAAGCATAACCTTAACAATTAAACTTATAAACCCGTATTGCCAACCTAAAATCAAAGTTGATAACAGAATAAAAATATTGCTAAGCCCCATTTTTGCTGATGGTAAAATTAGTGGGGGGAAAGCATTTTCTATTATAAACGCAATGGTTGCTAAAGCCGATAAAATGCCACACAAGGCTATTTTCTTAATAGTTAAATTCTTCATAATTTTACCCCGCAACAGGTGGAACAAGTCCATCAAAATTATTTGGAATAATCTTTAAGCCGTGTGGCGCACAATAAATAGACCCACTTGAAGAAATTGCCGGCGAATAAACGCAGTCTTTAGAAGTTGAACAAGTTGAGTTAATTACCTTTGCAGTTAAAGAAACCGTATCAATTTCAATAGTATTATAACCCGTTTTTTTACTTGAAGTATATATGGTTATATTAAAGCAATGTTTATTTTTTTCGCTACCGTTAATTTCAACAAGGTTATTAAAACTATCACTAACAATAAAAAGATTATCGTTAGAAGTGGAAAACTCTAAAACCAGTTGGTCGTTTTTATAAACCTTAAAACCAGTGTGGTTGTTATCGGTTAAAAGGGTGGGGAAAATAAATATAAAAAATAAACCTATAAGCAAAAGTAAAATAAAAGAATAAACTAATATATCACCACTCTTAAACAACTTGTTTTTAACCGTGTTATCTAGCACGGTTTGAGTTGCCGTATTAGGCATATTTATATCTAAATTTTCACTTTTCAAATTAAAATCTTTTTCTTTATTTTCCATTTTATATTTCGCTAAATAACCGCAAATTTCCCTAATATATATTTTACATTACAAAAGGGTGTTTGTCAATTTATTAAAAGGAAATATATTTAAATAAATGTATATAGTAGATATAATAATAAATTATATCTTTATAAAACACTTGATTTATTTTGAGCTATGCCGTAAAATATAAGTATGAAAAATAGGTTTTCTTCTTTGCCAAATGAATTTAAAATCAGTTTAACTTGCGCATCTGGTATTGAAAAGGTGCTTAAAAGCGAATTAGTTAGGCTTGGCTACCCAGATTTACCCGTTGTTAACGGGCAAACTACACTCGTTGGTAATCAACTAGATATTGCAAGGTTAAATATATTCTTAAGAACGGCTGATAGGGTTTATATTACCCTTGCCACTTTTGGCGTAGAAGATTTTGACGGGTTGTTTGAAGGTGTTAAAAATATCCGTTGGGAAGATTTTTTACCTTTTGATGCGAATATTTTGGTTAACGGCAAGTGCGTTAAAAGTAAGTTGTTTGCAATTTCAGCCTGCCAAAGCATTATCAAAAAAGCAATAGCCGATAGGCTATGTTCGGTTTATAAGGTTAATAGGCTTAGTGAAAGTGGCGCAATCTATCAAATAGAATTTTCAATTTTTAAAGACCAACTTACCATTAGCATTAACACAAGTGGGGTGGGGCTACATAAGCGTGGATACCGTGATTTACTTGGCATTGCGCCTATTAAAGAAACACTTGCGTCAGGCATATTACTTTTAAGTGATTTTTATAAAGATTTACCTTTTGCCGACCCGTTTTGTGGTTCAGGCACCTTAGCCATTGAAGGGGCAAGAATTGCCTTAAATATTGCAAGTGGAATTAACAGAACTTTTGCATTTAATTCTTGGCAAAATTTTGACCAAAAGTATTTTGATTTAAGCCGTGAAGAAGCCTTAGATAAAGAAAGAAGAAATGAAAAGATAGAATTTTTTGCATCAGATATTGACCCTAAGGCAATAAAGTTGGCAAAGCACCACGCAGAACGCGCTGGGCTTAAAGATAAAATTCATTTTGAAGTTTGCCCTGTTAAAAACTTTACTAATAGTTTATCAAACGGAACTATTGTCACAAATCCACCTTACGGAGAAAGGGTTTATGATTTAAGGGAAGCCGAAGATTGCTATAAAGAACTTGGCAAAGCGTATAAAAAACTAGACAACTGGTCTTGCTTTGTTATAACAAGTCACAAGCAGTTTGAAAAATACTTTGGCAAAAAGAGTGATAGGGATAGAAAACTTTATAATTCTAACAAAGAATGTAGGTATTTTTATTACTATAAAGATAGAAGTAAAATTAAAAAATAACTTTAACTATTTAACTATAAAAGGAGAGTTAAAAATTGGTAGACGGCAAAATTTTAATAGAAAAATTACTTGAATACGCCCAAACTTTTTTGCACCTAAACAGCCGTGATAAAATTTATTTTCGCAATTTGTTGCTTAGGGAATTTAATTTAGACGAGCCAAATTATGATGAGTTAGACTTATCGTATATTTCTTCTTTATCCGTTCCAGATACTTTAGTTAAAGAAGTTGAAGATTATGCTTTGGAAAATAACCTTGTTAAATCGGGGGAAGAAAATTTATATTCAACCTATATTTTTGGGTTGTTAAGCCCACTTCCATCAAAGGTAAACGAAGAATTTTTAAGAATTAAAAAGCAAAGTGGTATTGAAAAGGCGTGTGAATATTTTTATAACCTTTCAATAAAGAATAACTATATTCAAAAAACAGCAATAGAAAAGAACTTAAAGTGGGTTTTTAACGACGCTGATAGGTATTTGGAAATTACCATTAATTTATCTAAGCCTGAAAAGGATAATAAGGATATTGCAAAATTATTAACAGCACCTAAAAAGGCAAAATACCCTGCTTGCTTATTATGTAAGGAAAATGAAGGGTTTAAGGGGCATTTAACTCACCCTGCCCGTGAAAATATTAGGACGGTTTCACTTTCTATGGGAGGGGAAGACTGGTTTGTTCAATATTCCCCTTACGCTTATTATGATGAACATATGATTGCTATTTCTAATAAGCACACGCCTATGCATATACAAGGGGATACCATTGATAAAATTTTAGATTTTGTGGACTTTTTCCCTAACTATATGATAGGTTCTAACGCAGCGTTGCCTATAATAGGTGGTTCAATATTAAATCACGAACATTTCCAAGGTGGCGTTCACTTAATGCCTATGCATAACGCCCCTATAAAGAAAGAATATTCTTCTATTTTATACCCTAGCGTTAAGGTGGGCATTGTTAACTGGTATAATAGCGTTATTCGTTTGCAAAGTGAAAACAGAAGTGATATTCGTGCTTTAGCCGTTGATATTATTAAGGCTTGGGAAACTTTTAACTGCCCTGAGTGTGAAATTTTATCTAACACGGGGGAAGTTAAACACAATTCTTTAGCACCCGTTGCTAGAAAGAAAGGAAACACTTATATTTTGGATATAATTTTAAGGAATAACCGTGCTGACAGCACTTATCCAGACGGAATTTTCCACGCCCACCCAGAATATCACAATATCAAAAAAGAAGGTATAGGCTTAATTGAAGCAATGGGCTTATTCATTTTACCAGGCAGACTTAAAAAACAATTAAATATGATTGCAGATATTCTTTGTGGTCAAACTGAATATAACGAAAAGGAAATTTCTTCAAGTGAAAACTACCTTTACGCACATAAAGATATGATTAAAGAACTTCTTTTAACTGGAAAGGCAAATGATTTTGAAAGAGCATATAACCGTGTTGTTGATAAGGTTAACGTGGTTTGCAAAAACATTTTAATTAACACGGCAGTTTTCAAAGATAATTCAGTTGGCGAAAAGGGTTTTGAAAAATTCTTAAATATTTGCAAAATAAAATAAAAAGGATATAATTATGA
>JAZRDW010000163.1:0-4529 GCA_045660505.1 Christensenellaceae bacterium
ATTATACCTTTCCTATTCTACCCTTACCTACTTGGAATAAGCGCAATTTGCTTTATAATATTCCCTGCGCTTACAAAGAAAAAGGCTAAAACAGAAAGTAATGAAGTTAAAGAAAATATAAAAGAATAATTTTTTAATATATATTATATATAATGTATATAGAAAATAAAAATGTAATTAAAAAACACACTTAAATCTAAGTGTGTTTTTTTGTTTTAATATTTACTTTAGTTTTTTATTAATTATTCTTTTAAGCCACCCATAGAAAGGTTTTGCATAAGCACCTTTCTAAAGCAAATAAATAGAATTAATATAGGTGAGAACAACATAAAACTAGTTGGAAAGTGGTGCTAGTTAGCGTTATCCTTTTAATTATAATTATTCCACTATCTATAATTTGCGCAAAACTTTGTGCTAAAAATAAATACATACAAAAAATTTATACTTACGGGTTAGCCTTTTCAAACTTTGGGTTTATGGGCAACGCTATCGTTAGCGCACTTTTCCCTGAAATCTTTTTTGAATACTTAATATTTACCTTGCCTTTGTGGGCGGCAATTTATTTGTGGGGCGTTCCATCATTATTAATGCCATCTGCTAATGATGATAACGGCGAAGAAAGTTCTAGCGAAAACACCACCAAAACACCACTAAAAGAAAGATTAAAACCCTTTCTTAACCCTATGTTTATTGCAATGATTATCGGCGTGATTATGGGTATAAGTGGTTTGAAAATGCCTGTTTTCGTTGACACCCTTGTCACTTCTTGTGGGAATTGTATGTCCCCTATCGCTATGCTTTTAACGGGTATTACCCTTTCTAATACAGACCTTAAAAAGATTTTTGTTAACTGGAATATTTATATAGTTTCTATAATTAGGCTAGTTGTTTTTCCACTAATATTTATTTTGGTTTTCAAGTTAATTCCTATGGAAAAAACTATTATAACCTCTGCTATTTGCTCACTAGCAATGCCACTAGGCTTAAACACAATAGTTATCCCTAGCGCTTATGGTAAAGATACAACGGTTGCCACATGTATGGCAGTTATATCCCACCTGTTATCAATAATTATCATACCGTTAATTTTTATGCTAATATAGATTTTATTTTAATTTAAAAGACAGGTTTTGTAAAACCTGTCTTTTTTCGTTGGCGCGCTTGTTAAGAGATACAACTACGCTTTCGCTCCGTTGGCAAAGCCGAACTTCGTTCTCATCTCTTACGGCATAGCCTATAACAAAAAAAGAACTACTTAAGTAGTCCTTTTTTCGTTGGCGCGCCGTAAGAGATTCGAACTCCTGGCCTTTGGTTCCGTAGACCAACGCTCTATCCAGCTGAGCTAACGGCGCATTTTTTATATGATTAGGCTTGTTCCCTTGACAAGCCTAATCATTATATAATATTTTTTTTATTTTGTCAAACGCTTATTTATAAAAATTGCATTTAATTTCTTTTTGTTTTTAGGGGTTTTGTTTAATAAATTCGCACACTTTTTCTGCTATTAAATAATGCCCTTTATCGCTTGGATGTATGCCGTCAACAAAATATTCGCAAGGGCTTTCAGTAGTTGGTGCATCAACAAAATTATTAAATAAATCTAAATAAGGTATATTGTATTCATTTAACATTTTAACTAATGCGTCAACAAAGCCTTTTAAGAAAACTTCTTCTTTTACAAAAGGTGCTTTTTTATTATAGCCAAACCACTTAAAAGGCAATATAAACCTAATTTTTTAGATAAGTCTTCAATTAAAAGCCTTAGCGCGCCGTTAAAAGTAAACTCATCACGGCTATTAAAATCGCCTATACTAGCGTCGCCGTGCCCTTGGTCGTTAAGACCACCAAAAACGAAAACGTAGTCGGCAGTATCAGGTAAAACTTGAAGTCTAAGCCTAAAATTAAGTTCATAAACGTGGCGGTCATACCAAGTTTTTCTTCTAGCAATTCTTGTTCCACCTAAACCACCGTTACAAACAGAACAAGAAAGCATTTTTTAACCATATTAACGTAGCAATTTTCAATTACGCTAGCGCCCGCGCCTTCGGTAACGCTATCGCCTAAAAACACAATGTTAATTTATTTTACCCTTTTACTTTAATATAGCCTTAATTCTTCTAACACCGCTTGAAGAACTTTCTTCCTTTTTGATAACGAAAGTGCCTAAATCAGCAGTATTTTTAACGTGTGGGCCACCACAAATTTGTTTATCAACACCTTCAATGGTATAAATTGAAACAACTTGGTCATCACTTTCAGCAGTAAACACACCGTAAGCGCCTTGTTCAACTGCTTTAGAATATGGCATTTCTTCCCTAACAACTTCAATCTTTTGACTAATAACTTGGTTAACAAAATCTTCAAGTTGTTTTAATTCTTCTTCGGTCATCTTATGGTCGCAATTAAAGTCAAAACGCAACCTTTCTTCGGTAATATTAGAACCTTTTTGTTCTGTGCTAGTGCCGAACATTTTTCTTAAACCAGCAAGCATAATGTGTGTTGCCGTGTGATATTTAGTTGTTGTTTCAGTTTGTTCAGTTAAGCCTCCCTTTGCAGATTGCGCTTGTGCCTTAGAAAGTTCTTGGTGAACCTTAAACGCTTCGTTAAATCCGTTTTGGTCAACGGTTAATCCCTTTTCTTCAGCAAGTTCAACGGTTAATTCCAGTGGGAAGCCGAAAGTATCGTAAAGCCTAAACGCTTGTTTGCCTGAAATTTCTTTTTCAGGGATATAGTTAGGGTCTTTTTGCGCCATAAACGCATTTTTCCTTTCCATACCGTTAATGCACTTATCAAACTCTTTCATACCTTGTGCTAAAGTTAATTCAAACTTGGTAATTTCCCTATTAATTTCTTCTAAAATATAATCTTCTTTTTCAACTAGAAGTGGGTATGCATCGTTATAAATCTTTTCAATAAAGATGCGCGCAACTTCGCACATACAAGTTGCATCAATGCCAAGGTTTTTACAATACCTAATAGCACGGCGAAGTAATCTTCTTAAAATATACCCTGCGCCCGTGTTAGATGGTAAAATTCCGTTTATATCACCTATAAGCATAACGGCTGTTCTAGTATGGTCGGCAATAATACGCATAGCCTTTGTTGTCTTTTCATCTGCACCATATTGCTTGTTTGTAACACTTTCTAAATACTTAATGGTATCTATAAATAGGTCGGTTTTATACCCGTCATCTAAGCCGTTTAAGAAAAGCAATAACCTATCTAAACCGAACCCTGTATCAACGTTTTTGTTTTCTAATTCTTCATACTTACCGCCGTCCAACTTTTTATATTGCATATAAACGTCGTTACCGATTTCAACGTATCTGCCACAATCACAGTTAACGTCACACTTATCACAGCAAGGGTTATCGTGGCGTGGATAGAACCATTCGTTATCAGGGCCACAAGGCGTACCTACCGTGCCTTCTAATTCCCACCAGTTGTTAGACTTATCTAAATAGAAAATATTTTCTGGTTTAATGCCTAATTCTTTTAAGTAGCCTGCAGTTTCTTCATCTCTAGGAACAGCAGAATTACCTTCAAAAACGGTTGAACAAATTTTATCTTTATCAAACCCAAAAACTTCAGTTAATAATTCAAAAGACCACCTTGTTTTTTCTTTCTTAAAGTAATCGCCAAGCGACCAGTTGCCCATCATTTCAAAGAAAGTGAAGTGCGTTGCATCACCAACAGAATCAATATCAACCGTTCTAACACAACCTTGAACGTTGCATAGTTTAGTCCCTGCAGGGTGCTTTTTGCCTAATAGGTAAGGCATTAAAGGTTGCATACCAGCAACGTTAAACATAACGCCCGTAGTACCATCACCGATTAAAGATACAGCGCCAATATTAACGTGCCCCCTTTCTTCGTAAAATTTTATCCATTTATCTCTTAATTCTTTTGAAGTAATCATATTTTTTCACCACTAAGTTTTTATTTTTTAATTAGTTCGTATCCGTCTTTACTATCTTTAACAAGGTATCCTAATTCACTTAATTTATCACGGAGAATATCTGAAGTTGCCCAGTCCTTATTTTGCCTTGCAACAAACCTTTCGTTCGCTATATCAATAACTTCTTTAGGTGTTTCTTCGGTAGCGTGCGCATCTTCATAATACTTAATAAAGTCGGTTGAGTTCGCCTTAAATAAACCGATTAATGAATAAGTTTTTCTAAGTTGGTTAATATCGCCTACAACTGAACTATCATCTGAATTTAATTTTGCCTTAATCTTCTTAAAGTAGCCAAACAAATTACTAATTGCTAAAGCCGTGTTAAAGTCATCACTCATTGCCAAGTTAAACTCATCATCAATTTGCTTATTTTCCCCTTTTATTTCGCCAAACTTATCTTCAACTGCTTTAATTATCTTATAGAATTCATAAAGCCTTTTATCTGCATCTGGGAAAAGATTATCGGTAATATTTATATCCCCACGGTAGTTTGTTTGAAGAAGTGCAAACTTAATAGTTTCAGGCGAATATTTATCAAGCAAATCTTTTAAGAAAAGGCTGTTGCCTAAAG
>JAZRDW010000164.1:0-1778 GCA_045660505.1 Christensenellaceae bacterium
ATACATTATATATATTATATATAGGGGCTAAATTTTGCCCCTTTTTACCGATAAATTTAAAAGCACCCTAATACAGTGCTATTTGTTTTTTATTAAACTATATATTATTTACAAAGTTCTTTTGCTAAACTTTCTATTTGATTTATATTTTCTTCGGTTACGCTAGATAAAATTTTAACGGTTGGCTCTATAAAGGTTAAATTTTTGCAATTTTCAAGCATACCTTTCATAATCTTTCCAGCGATAGGCGCCCAAGTTCCGTTTTCAATAAAACCTATTTGGCGATTAGAAAGATTGTGTTCAGCCAAAGTATCAACAAAAGTTTTCATAAACGGAAAAATACTGCCGTTATAGGTTGTTGTTGCCAAAACAATTTTACCATATTTAAGCGCATCTTCAACGGCTTCAGCCATATCACACCTAGCCAAATCGTTTATAGCAACTTTTTTGCAACCATATTCTTTTAATTTTTCTGCTAATAATTCCACTGCCTTTTTAGTATTACCGTAAACTGAAGTGTAGTTTATAACCACCCCTTCGCTTTCCACACCGAAAGATGACCAAATATCGTAAAGGTTAATATAATAACTCAAATTACTATCTAATATAGGTCCGTGTAAAGGGCAAATTTTATTAACTTCAATATTTGCTAACTTTTTAAGCAATGCTTGAACTTGCGCCCCGTATTTACTAACTATGCCTGCATAATATCTTCTTGCTTCGCAAGCCCAGTCTTCTTCCACACCGATTGCGCCGAACTTACCAAAGCCATCAGCAGAAAACAAAATCTTTTCGCTACTTTCATAAGTGACTATAACTTCTCGCCAGTGAACCATAGGTGCAGTAATAAAAGTAAGGTTATGTTCACCAAGAGATAGGGTGCTATTTTCACCCACCACAACTTGCTTATCCGAAAAATCCGTACCGAAAAAATTTTTCATCATAGTAAACGCCTTTGATGATGCAACTATTTTTGCCATAGGATAAACTTTAGTAAACTCTAAAATATTTGCAGAATGGTCTGGTTCCATATGTTGAACGATAAGAT
The DNA here is from genome assembly GCA_045660505.1 of Christensenellaceae bacterium. Lineage (GTDB taxonomy): Bacteria > Bacillota > Clostridia > Christensenellales > Borkfalkiaceae > UBA1259. Next base: position 1,049 of record JAZRDW010000164.1, read on the forward strand.
AATCAGGCTCTCTACCATTAAGAACGGCACTTAAATTTTCCAACCATTGATTTTTAAAACGAGCGTCAACCGTATCAAACACAGCAATTTTTTCATCTAAAATAAGATATGAATTATAAGCCATTCCGTTTGGAACTATATATTGCCCTTCAAATAAATCTATTTCAAAATCGTTAACGCCTATATATTTAATATTGTTTGAAATTTCCATTTTAATTTTCCTTTTAAGTGTTCTAAAATATAGCTTGTTCAATAACACCGCCACCTATGCATTTATCCCCGTCGTAGAACACGGCGAACTGCCCTTCGGTAATAGCGCGTTGTTTTTCCTTAAACTCAACTTCAATGCGGTCTTCTAAAATATTAACTATACAACCTTGTTCAGGTTGGCGATACCTAAACTTACCAGTACACTCAAACCTTTTTTCTTTTGGAATAGAAGGTATCCAGTTGCAAGTCTTCATAATTAAGCCTTTAGAATAAAGCCTATCTTCCGCACCGTGAGCAACGTATAAAATATTGTTCTTTAAGTCCTTTTCAATAACAAACCAACGGCTACCATCGTCGTCTTTTTGCCCGCCTATACCTAGACCACGGCGTTGACCTATGGTGTAATACATAAGCCCTAAATGTTCGCCAAGCACCCTGCCGTCATAGGTCATAATCTTGCCCTTTTTAGCGGGAATATATTTTAATAGAAAGTCCCTAAAGTTCCTTTCGCCTATAAAGC
>JAZRDW010000165.1:0-1363 GCA_045660505.1 Christensenellaceae bacterium
GGACAAAAAGTCCTTCTAAACTAACTTGATCACCATAATAAATTGTTGGAACACCGCATAAAGTAAACAGCAATAAAGATGGTATTTTAACCTTATTTTTAGCAATTTCTTTTTCAATATGACCAAGTTTTATTTTGGACATTTCTAATTTTGTTAAATTTATTTTATCATAATTACCAAAAACAGAAAGTAGCCTAGCAGTATCGTGTGTTGACAAAATATTCATAAGTGAATTAACAACTATCGTTGGGTAATGGTCAAGTTGTTCTTTAATAATAAATGAAAGTTGTTCACTATTACCATTTAATATAAATGAAATTATTGCATCTTTTAGTGGATAATTCATAACTGAATCAAGTTCACCACCCAAAAAATACTCACGGCGGTTTGAATATGCAATTTTGTTAGATGCATCTTCCCAAACTTCACCTATTATTATTGCGTTTTTGTTAGCATTTTTAACGGCTTTTCTAATATTTTTTACAAATTTAGATGAAAGTTCATCAACAACGTCAAGTCTCCAACCACCAACACCCAACTTTGTATAATAGTCTAAAACGCCATTATCCCCAGCAATAAAATCTATAAAACTATCACAATCTTTTTTTATTGCAGGTAGAACAGTTATACCCCACCAAGATTTATATTCGCTAGGATAATTTTCAAAATCATACCAAGCAAAATAAGGTGAATTTTGGCTTTGATAAGCGCCTAAACTATCATAATTATTATACTTATTAAAATAAACGCTATCGTCCCCAGTATGGTTAAAAACACCATCTAAAATGATTTTAATATTATATTTATTAGCAGAGTTAATCAGTTCAATAAAATCATCTTCCGTGCCAAGAAGTGGGTCTATCTTAAAATAATCCCCCGTATCGTATCTGTGATTAGAATATGCCTTAAAAATAGGGTTTAAATAAATGGCAGTAACACCTAAATCACTTAAATAAGGCAATTTTTCAATTATCCCCTTAAAATCACCACCAAAGAAATCATTATTTAATACTTTACCATTTTCATTAGGTAAAAATAATGGTTGTTCATCCCAAGTAGAGTGTAATAATTTACCATTTTCAATATGTTTTTCCTTTTCAAAACGATTGAATCTATCAGGGAAAATTTGGTAAATTACCCCTCCGTTTAACCAGTTAGGAACATTGAAGTTTTTATCATAAATGGATAACTGGAATCTTGTTGGATTGAAAGTAATTTCACCTAAATATTGTCTATTTAACCCTATAAACTTGCCATTACCTATGTCAAAACAATAAAAATATAAACCTATATCTAATTTTAGTTTACACTCAAAATAGCCATCTTTTTTGTCCATTTCAAGGCGCAAATCTTCAATTTCTTT
>JAZRDW010000166.1:0-2371 GCA_045660505.1 Christensenellaceae bacterium
ATTGCGTTTTTAAAGCCTTAAGATTACAAAGGTTTTAACTATACAAATAGATTTTTGATGCAAAAATACGAACGAATTACTTTGCGTTTTGTTCGGTTAAATACTTTTTAAGTAAACGACAAAGCCTCATAAAAAAGAAATTAAATATTAAATTTTAGTGGAGAAATACTTTATGATTATTGTTGTAAAAAATTCTTGTGAACAATCACAATTTGATAACCTAGTTGAATGGATTAAAGACTTAGGGCTTGATATTCATATTAGTAAGGGTGAGCAATCAACAGTTTTAGGTTTAGTTGGCGATACTAGTAGGGTTGATAAAGATTTAATTGCTTCTTTAGATATTGTTGAACAAGTGCAACGAATTCAAGAACCTTATAAAAATGCAAACAGAAAGTTCCACCCACAAGATACCATAATTGAAGTTGGTGGGCATAAAATAGGTGGCGATAATTTTACGGTAATCGCAGGGCCTTGTTCGGTTGAATCAGAAGAACAAATTATTTCAATTGCAAAAGCCGTTAAAGAATCTGGCGCAACACTTCTTCGTGGTGGGGCATTTAAGCCACGCACTTCGCCTTATGCTTTCCAAGGCTTAAAGAATACGGGGATTGATTTATTGTTAAAGGCTAAACAAGAAACGGGGCTACCTATCGTTAGTGAACTTTTATCCGTTAGCCATTTAGATTTGTTTAAGGACGTAGACGTTATTCAAATAGGCGCAAGAAATATGCAAAACTTTGAACTATTAAAAGAAGTTGGTAAAACGGGCAAGCCTATTTTATTAAAGCGTGGACTTGCTAACACTTTGCAAGAACTTTTAATGAGTGCCGAATACATTATGGCTGAAGGGGATTGCCAAGTTATTCTTTGTGAGCGTGGTATTAGAACTTTTGAAACTATGACAAGGAATACCCTAGATTTATCAGCCGTTCCAGCGTTATATGAAAAAACCCACCTACCTGTTATTATTGACCCTAGCCACTCAACGGGTATTGCTAAATACGTTGAACCTATGTCACTAGCAAGTGTAGGGGCAGGGGCAAACGGACTTATTATAGAAGTTCATAACGACCCTAAGCACGCATTGTGCGACGGCGCGCAATCACTTGACCCATCTCAATTTGATGAGTTAATGAAAAAAGTTAAAATTATGGCACCGTTAGTAAATAAAAAATTAGAAGGCTAAAAATGAAAGTTGGCATTATAGGTTTAGGCTTAATAGGTGGCTCTTTAGGGCGTGCAATCGTATCAAAAACTGACCATGAAGTTTATGCTTTTGATATTGATAATAAGGCGCTTTTATCTGGCAAACTATTATCTTGCTACCACCACGAACTTAATAAAGAGAATATTAAAGAGATGGATATGGTGTTTTTCTCACTATACCCAAACGCCTTAGAAAACGCTTTAGAAGAATACGCACCACTTCTAAAAGACGGTGCAATCGTTTTAGACTGTTGTGGCAATAAGCGTAGGGTTGTTAAGCAAATGGAAAGTTTATCAAAGGAATATCCATCTTTACATTTCTTAAGCACACACCCTATGGCTGGGCGTGAATTTTCAGGGGTAAGCCACTCAACGGCAACACTCTTTGATAAAGCGTCTTTTATACTTGTTCCCGTTAAAGCGCCCTTAAAAATAATTGCTTTCGTTAAAGCCTTTGCATTAGAAGTCGGTTTTGGGTCGGTTGTAATAAGTTCAGCAGATAAACACGATAAGATTATTGCCTTTACTTCACAACTAGCGCACTTAGTATCAAGTTCATACATTAAAAGCCCAACTGCAACCGAATTTATGGGTTTTTCTGCAGGGAGTTTTAGGGATATGACTAGGGTTGCAAGGTTATCCCCTGAAATGTGGGCGCAATTAACCATTGATAATTCTGATTTTTTGACCGAAGAAATTGACCAACTTATTTTAAGTTTAGAAGAATATAAAAATGCCTTAAAAGAAAAAAATATTGATAAAATGAAAGACTTACTTGCTGATGGTAATGAGAAAAAATTGCTTTCAGAAAAAATGCGTAGGGGGAAGAAAGATGATGGTAAATAATTGCCTAACTTCAATTAAAGTGAACGCTTCTAAAGAGTATGAAGTTTTGGTTGGGCAAGATATTTTAAAAAACACGGGCGAATACGTTAGTAAAATTTTGCCTAAGTGCAAGGTTGCTATAATTACAGACGATATCGTTGACGCTCTCTACTCTAAAGTAGTTGAAAACTCACTTATTGAAAAAGGTTATACCTTGTTAAAGTTTGTTTTTAAGAATGGCGAAAAGAGTAAAAACATTAAAACCTATTCTAAAATTTTAGAGTTTTTAGCAGAAAATCAATTAACCCGTACCGATTTAGTTGTTGCTTTGGGCGGT
>JAZRDW010000167.1:0-1138 GCA_045660505.1 Christensenellaceae bacterium
CTATAAAGAAAAAGTTTGCTTGTCAAAACGAACTTATTGCCGTTGATTTGCCGGGTGCTTATTCAATGTCACCGTTTACTAATGAAGAAAGTGTCACTAGGGATTACGTTATAAAAGAAAAACCAAACGCCATTATTAACATTGTTGATGCTGATAATTTAAGCAGAAGTTTATTCTTTACAACCCAACTTTTAGAGTTGGGTATTCCTGTTGTCGTTGCCCTTAACAAGTGTGATATAATGGAAAAGAAAGGCACTAAAATAGATATTGAAAGTCTTTCTAAAGCACTTGGTTGCCCAGTTATTAAAACAATATCAACTTCTTCTAAAGGGGTAAAAGAACTTGTTGCAACTGCTCTTTCTATAATGGGAACAAAGCAAGTTGCACCTTATATGCAAGGGTTTGTTGATTTAACTAATAGGGAAGAAGTTGAAAAGGCTGATAGAAAGCGTTTTGATTTTGTTAACGATTTAGTTTCAAAAGTTGAACAACGCAAAGTTAGCACTAAAGATGAAAGTGTTAGTGATAAAATTGATAATATTTTAACTAATAGTTATTTAGGTATTCCTATTTTTGCCGTGGTAATGTTTTTAGTATTCTTTATCTCTCAATCAACGCTTGGTGCGTGGATTGCAGACGGGTTTACTATAGGGGATACTTTTATTCCAGGGCTTGTTCCACTTCTTGAAATGTTCCAAGAATGGATTAGGGGGATATTAGCAAATGCGTCGCCTATACTCATTGCTATTTTAGTAGATGGTGTTTTAGGTGGGCTTATAGCAGTTGTGGGATTTTTACCACTTGTTATGATTATGTATTTCCTTATCGCCCTACTAGAAGATTGTGGGTATATGGCAAGGGTTGCCGTTGTTTTAGACCCTATTTTTAAGAAAGTTGGTCTATCAGGGAAATCAGTTATACCTTTCGTTATTTCAGTTGGTTGCACCGTTCCAGGTATTATGGCAAGCAGAACTATTAAAAACGAAAGGGAACGCATGGCAACCGTTATGCTTGCACCATTTATGCCTTGTGGGGCTAAAATACCCGTAATTGCACTCTTTGCAGGCGCATTTTTTGATAATGCTTGGTGGGTTAGCGCATTAATGTATTTTGCAGGCATCTTGTTAATTTTCATAGG
>JAZRDW010000168.1:0-3751 GCA_045660505.1 Christensenellaceae bacterium
GCAAAATCCGATATGGTAAAATATGCAGATCTATTGTTTGCCTTGTGTGGAGGCGTTTCTATAGTATATTTCTTGCAGATTAGACGTTTATAATGACGTTATTGCTGCTTATAAATATTACTGCTACCGTATGAGTGGCATGATTATCGGTAGGTTAGCAGAAACCACGACTATTGACGGGGTAAATTATCCAGATATGAGTCAATATAATATTAACTGCACCAACGTTAACGTTAACTATGGTGACTGGATGAATTATCACTATTGTGTAGTTTCTGGTAAAACTGCTTGGCGTGTAGAACCTGGTTATGCTTACGGTGGTGTTCCTGCTGACCACGACCACAGCACCTGTGCAATGCATTGTAATGAACTAATGCCATTTGACACGCTATTTGGTGGTGACCAATATGGCGTTAGGGGAATTAAAGAGTATGCTGGCGTAACGGTAAATTATCCAGCGTCATATACCCCAGGCAACTAATTAGAACATACGAAATTTTCATAATAAAACCAAAAAATAAATCGCACCACTTTTTAAGGGGTGCGATTTATTTTGTATTTATATTAAGAATTGTTTAACTGATAATGCAAAATCTATCCGTTAAAAAGGTAAAATTACATATTAAATTAATCGTTAAAATAATTTAGAATAATTTCAGCAGTAATCTTAAAGCCGATAGGTAAACTTGATTTAAGCAATTTTTCTTCCCTAGTATGTGCACCTTTTGAAATGTGTGAACCAACGCAAACAGCAGTAATTCCCAAAGAATGTGGAATATTAGCGTCGGTTGATGCCATGCCTATTTTACAATCCAAACCTGAATGTTTTTTGCAAATTGCAACAACTTCATTAGTAATTTTGTTAAGTTTATCCATATCCAAGTTGCCACCGCAAGGACGGTCACCAACCAAAGTAACTTCAATTTCAGCCTTGCCACTCTTTTTAGCAAGTTCAATTTGCTCATTAAAGTAATTTTGCATAAATTCTAGGCATTCTTTATCGTTTGAACGATATTCAAAAAGCATTTTTGCACTTTGGCAAATAGTGTTAACAGAAGTTCCACCTTCAACAATACCAACGTTATAAGTTGTTTTCGTGTCATCTTTTTTAGGAACTTCGCACTTATAAAGATTGCAAATAAGTTCACTCATAGCAACAATAGCGTTTCTATTACCAAATGCGCTAAATGAGTGACCACCTTCAGTTTTGAAAGTAATTTCGTATCTATGTGAACCAACACTTCTATTAACTAGGTTAACGTAAGAACCATCAAAAGTATAAACGGTTTCAACCCTATTAGCATAATCTTTCATAATTTGGCGTATGCCTTTTAGGTTGCCTAAACCTTCTTCACAACTATTTGCAACGAATAAAATGCCGTAATCAGAAGAAAGGTTGTTTTGAATAACGTATTTAGCAACCATCATTAATAAAATTAAGCAAGAAGTATCGTCCCCGATACCTGGGCAATAAAAATATTCATCATCTTCAGTTAAAGGAAGATTAGTTAAATCAGGGAACACAACGTCAGTATGCGCCATAAAAACAATAATGTTATCTTTATTTTCGCAACCGATAGGAACTAAAACGTTCTTAGCGTCATCAACGATAACTTGTTTTGCACCAGCCTTTTCAAACCAGTTTTTAATGAATTTCACCCTTTTATCTTCCATTCCACTTGGGGCAGGGATAACTGCTAATTCTCTGTGAAGATTTAAGTATTCTTCTTTTGTAGAATCAATATACTTTAAAATTTGTTCGTTTAATTCTTTCATAAAACTACCTATATAAAAATTTTTATCGTTAAAATTATAGCACATAATTTTTTCAATAACAACTTATTTATTAATATATTTTAAATTTAATTATAAAGAAAAAAACACGCTTTATTTAAGCGTGTTTAATTAAAGTTCTAATTAGTATAAGCGCAATAAAAGTGCCGTTAAGAAAAAATCATAACGGCCTTAATCTATCGGTAAAATAAAAATTATTCAGCAGGTTTGTCTAGTTCTTTTTGGTAAGCGTCTAAAATAGTGCTAATTAGTTCTTCCCTTGTTTGGGTGTTAATAGGGTGTGCAATATCCTTATGTTCATTTTCGCCTGTTTTTTTGCTAGGCATTGCAATGAACGGACCGTTTGCACCTTCAATAACTTTAATGTCATGCACAACGAAGCATTCATCAAAAGTGATTGAAGCAACTGCTTTCAATTTTGTATCGTCTTTCTTAACTAGGCGAACTCTAACATCTGTAATTTTCATATAAAAAACCTCACATACATATATTGCATATATTTTAACACAACTTTTAACTAATTTCAATAGAAATTTAAAAATAATTGCTATTTTCTTGCATTTTTTACATTTTTTTGCCTATTTTTTGCACTTTTTGCATAATTTATAATATGGAAAATAACATTTTTAACTTAAAAGGTAAAAAAATTCATTTTATAGGTATTGGCGGAGTGTCTATGAGTGGCATTTCTCTTCATTTAAAATCACTTGGTTTTGAAGTTAGTGGTAGTGATATTTTGTTAAATTCTACACTAAAAATGCTAAAAAATAGCCAAATTAGAGTATTTGTTGGGCATAGCGAAAGTGCCGTTAAAGGGGCAGACGCTGTGGTTTTTTCTTCTGCTATTGATGAGTTTAACCCCGAAATTTTAATGGCAAAAAAACTAAAAATACCCATTTTTAAAAGAAGCCAAATTTTAGGGCAAATTTTAAACAAATATAAAAATTCTATTGCCGTAAGTGGTTGCCACGGAAAGACAACAACTACTGCTATGATTAGTTGCGCCATAGAGCAAAACAATCTTTCCCCAACAGTTTTCGTTGGTGGAACTTATAATAGTATAGTCAATTATAAAAGGGGTGAAAGCGATATTGCCGTTGTTGAAGCGTGTGAATTTAGAAAAAACTTTTTAGATTTATCCCCTAAATACGCCGTAGTTCTTAATATTGATAACGACCATTTAGATTGCTATAAAGATATTAAAGATTTAGTTAAAACATTTTCTCAATTTATTAAGGATAGAATTGCCATTATTAACGCTGATGATGAACATGCTAAAAATATATTAAATTCAACGTCTATAACTTTTGGCATTTATAACAGCGCAAACTTTATGGCAAAAAACGTTAAATTTAATGGCAAGGGCTATTCCTTTACTGTCTATGCGTATTCTATGCGCCTTGGCAGAATAAACTTAAAGGTTTTAGGCTATCATAATATTTACAACGCGTTAGCAACCATTGCTTTAGCCCAAACGCTTAATCTTTCGTTTTCTAAAACTAAGCAGGCTTTGGAAAATTTTAGTGGGGTTGATAGACGGCAAGAATTTATAGGCAATTTAGAAAATTTAGCATGCTTTTGTGATTATGCGCATCACCCTAAAGAAATAGAAAGCACCTTAGATGCTTATAACGGGCTAAGTTGCCCGTATATAACCGTTTTTCAGCCACACACTTATTCTAGAACAAAACTGCTTATGGCTGACTTTATTAACGCCCTTAAAGGGGTAAACGACCTTATTATTTATAAAACGTACCCAGCAAGGGAAAAGGTTGATATTTTAGGTGATGGCAAAACGCTGTTTGATAACCTAAAAAAGGTTTCTAAGAATAAAATTTATTATGCTAGCACGGAAAACGAACTTAAAGATTTGATTTACCTTTTAAAAGAAAAATATAATAAAATACTTTTCTTAGGGGCTGGGAATATTTACGATATAGCAAAAAAAATTGTTGAA
>JAZRDW010000169.1:0-5222 GCA_045660505.1 Christensenellaceae bacterium
CCACTTGTGATGAAATAGGGGTTAGTGAAATTCTTAAAGAAGAAGGCTTAAAATATCACCCTTATATGAGAAGACGCTTATCATTAAAACGCATATCTTACTTAATAGATTAAAATAAAAAAAGAAAATGCTAGTGAAAATTCACTAGCATTTTTAGTTTGTTACCCAGCCTTTGCCACTAAAATTGACGCACCAGTTAAAGTTGCAGTTGAAGTTGAAGTGTTATAGATAGCAACGCTATCCCCACTAGATAGTGAAAGTAAAATGGTTTTACTACCACCACCCTCACCATTAACAAAAGTTAAATTTTCATTTGCAACAGGTGTATCGTTAACATATAGCGAAGTTTCAAATTCAGTTTGGTCAGCAACCGAACCGAAAGCAGAATACGAAATTAAATAGAACCCATCTTCGGTAATATCAACGGCGTTATCAATAACGTTCATTGTAGATAATGGGGTTTCACTTGTTAGTGCAAGTGGAATAATTGTATCAGCAGTAACGGTTGTATCGCCTATGCTAGCGTAAATACTGTCGGTTAACCCTGCAGGGCCTTGCGGACCAGTAGCGCCGGTAGCACCAGTTGGGCCTACAGGACCTTGTGGGCCAGTTGCACCTGTAGCGCCCGTAGCACCTGTAGCACCAGTTGGACCTTGTGGGCCTATAGGACCAACCGGACCTTGTGGGCCGATAGGGCCACGCGCACCACTAGCACCCGTAGGACCTTGTGGCCCTGGACAACAGCGATTTACAGGATAGAATACCCTTGCAGACGATAGATTAGAGCAAGGGCTTTGATTGAAATTATTATTGTGTCCAAAAAAACAACACATATATAAAATAAACCTCCTTTGTGTAACATTATCATTTTATTAAAAACGCATAAAAAATGTTACTTTAAGGGGGTTTAGAATTTTATTAAGTTTATTTAATTAGTCTTTTTTAATTTCTGGAAAGTCAATTTCAGTAATATTCATAGGAATATCGTAGCACATTTCTTGGTGATATTCGCTTTCGCTACCAAAAGCCTTTTCAAAAGGGAGTTTAAGGTATCTTGCTTTACCTTCTGCTAAAAGTGTGCCGTCCATAGAATAAATTTCGCCCTTAGCAGAAAAGCCCATTTTAGAATTGAAAGTAATATAAGAGCGCGCCTTAATAGGGGTGTTAAAAGGAACGGGTTTTCTATAAGTAATAGTCATTGTTGTAGTAACGCCAAAAGTAGTGGGTTCGTTTATCCAAAGTGCCCTACCCATAAGTTCATCTAAAAGGGTGCTAATCAACCCGCCGTGCGTTCTATCAGGGTAACTTTGGTGGTTAAACTTAAAAGAAGTTATAGTAGCAACGCTATTATCATCAAGCACGTAAAAAGGTGCTTTTAGGCCGAACTCGTTTTCCATACCACAAACTATGCAGTTTTTACTATTTTTTTGTGTTTTAATAACTTTCATAATAGTCCCTTAAAAAAGAAATTGTTTTATTTATTATAACATAAATAAAGGGTTAAGTAAATAATAAATTTATATTCTCTTGTTTTTAGCAAAGAATTGTGTTAAAATAAAAAAGATAATAGTTAAATAAATCATTTTTTATTTATAAGGTATATTGCACTCTTAAAAAGCAGAAAATAACTTTTATAAGGGGAAGATTATGCTTGATAAAAGGTGTTTAACGCTATTAAACGTAATAAACTTGCAATGCGTAAATAGTGGGTATAAAATATTTTCTATTGAAGATTTAGTTTTATCTATGCCAAGTTATTTAAGTATGGATAGCGAACAGGTTTTGCAATGTGTTAAAACGCTTGCCGATAAAGAGTATATTAGCGTTAAATATCAAGATGAGCGTGAAATTTGCACTTGCCCCTTAACTAAGGGTAGGCTAGTTTTTGAAAATCGCTTAGAAGAAGAATTGCAAAAAAATTTAGATAGAAAGCGTTATTTTTTATATTCTTTTTTAGGTGGGCTTTTGGGTGGATTTTTAGCAAGTCTTTTCTTTAACATAATTAGGTTATTTTAAGGGGAAGATATGCTAAATAAACTTGAAAGTAAAATAATGGTTTACCTTTGTAAAGAGTGCTTTGATAAAAATGCCTTACTAATAAGCCCTATGGATATGTTAAAGATTATAGGGGATAAAAATTTAAATAAAAGCAAACTAGAAAAAATAATGCAAGATTTAAGTGTTGATGGTTATTTTGATTTAGTTTATTCTGATAGGCAAGGGGAACTTATATATTGCATAACCTTAACCGAAAAGGGAAAGGGGTATATTAGAAATTCAAAAATGGTAAAACGGAACTTAATATTCCGTTTATGCGTCACTATTGTTTTAGCGATAGTCAGTTTTATAGTAGGTATAATCTTAAAGGCGATTTTTTAGTTATGGAAAAAAGAAATTTTAAACTTAATTCTTCATTTTTGCCAACGGGTGACCAACCTAGCGCAATAGAAAAACTTGTTGAAGGGCTAAACGACGGCTTGCGTACACAAGTTCTTTTGGGCGTTACTGGTTCTGGTAAAACTTTCACAATGGCAAACGTAATTGAAAAGGTTAATCGCCCAACCTTAGTTATTGCGCATAACAAAACCTTAGCAGCCCAACTATGTAATGAGTTTAGGGAATTTTTCCCTGAAAATAGGGTAGAATTTTTCGTTTCTTATTATGATTATTACCAACCTGAAGCATATATACCAAGCACCGATACCTATATTGAAAAAGATTTATCAATAAATGATGAAATTGATAAATTGCGCCACTCTGCAACCTGTTCACTTTCAGAGAGAAGTGATACCATTGTTGTTGCGTCCGTTTCTTGCATATACGGCTTAGGTGCGCCTGAAGAATATTACCGTTTGGCAGTATCCTTAAGACCAGAAGATAATATTTCCCGTGATGAACTTATGCGTAAACTAGTTTCAATTCAATATACCCGCCGTGATATGGATTTTTCTCGTTCATCTTTCCGTGTTCGTGGGGATATTGTTGATATTTTTCCATCATCTAACACCGAAATTATAATTAGAGTGGAATTTTTTGGGGATACTATTGATAGAATTTGCGAAGTGGAATTTGTTTCGGGCAAAATTATTTCCGAATTAAAGCACGCAATAATTTTCCCTGCAAGCCACTATGCCGTTGCGCAAGAAAAACTTAACCTAGCCGTTGCCTTAATTGAAAGGGATAGAGATGATGAAGTGTTGTTTATGAAAGAAAGCGGAAAACTTATTGAAGCGCAACGCCTAAAACAACGCACTGATTATGATATTGAAATGATTAAGGAAATAGGTTTTTGCCGTGGTATTGAAAACTACAGCCGTTATTTTGACGGCAGGGATATAGGCGAACCACCTTTTACATTGCTTGATTATTTCCCTAAAGATTTTATAGTGTTTATTGATGAATCACACATAACAATTCCACAAATAGGGGCAATGTATAACGGCGATAAATCAAGAAAAACTAATCTAGTAGATTATGGCTTTAGGCTTAAATCTGCATTTGATAATAGACCGCTTACTTTTGAAGAGTTTGATAGTAGAGTAGGGCAAATGATATGCGTTTCAGCAACCCCTGCTAAATACGAACTATCTGAAGCAGGGCAAGTTGTTGAACAACTTATTCGCCCAACGGGTTTATTAGACCCCCAAGTTATAGTTAAGCCAACCAAAAACCAAATTGATGATTTATTGATAGAAATAAATAAAGTTATTGCTAAAAAGGGTAGGGTTTTAATAACAACCTTAACCAAAAAAATGGCGGAAAGTTTAACCGAATATCTAAAAGAAAACGGCGTAAAGGTTAGGTATTTACATAGTGATATAGATACTATGGAAAGGGTTGAAATAATTTCATCATTAAGAAGTGGTGAGTTTGACGTATTGTGTGGTATTAACCTTTTAAGGGAAGGGTTAGACCTACCTGAAGTTCAACTTGTTGCTATTTTAGATGCCGATAAGGAAGGTTTTTTAAGAAGTGAAACTTCGCTTATTCAAACGATAGGGCGCGCCGCAAGAAATGCTGAGGGTGTGGTTATTATGTATGCTGATATCATTACGGGCAGTATGCAAAGGGCTATTAGCGAAACTGAAAGAAGACGCAAAATTCAAGATGAATATAATAAAGAACATAATATAGTTCCAAAAACTATTGTTAAAAATATCGTTAATAGTTTAGAAATTACTAAAAAGGTTGATAGAACTAAAGAAATTAAAAAGCAAGATATCCCAGAAGAAATTGAAAAGTTAAAGGCACTTATGAAGATTGCATCTAGCAATTTAGATTTTGAAAAGTGCATAGAAATTAGAGATACAATTGCAAAATTAAAGTTAAAGTTGAGAAAGTAAAGGTATGGATTATTTAAAAATTAAAGGGGCAAAAGAGAATAACCTTAAAAATATAGATTTAACTATCCCTAGGGATAAACTTGTTGTTTTTACGGGGCTTTCTGGTAGTGGTAAAAGCACTTTGGCTTTTGAAACTATTTATGCTGAAGGTCAAAGAAGATACGTGGAAAGTTTATCTAGTTATGCTAGAATGTTTTTAGGGCAAATGGAAAAACCAGACGTGGAGTCTATTGAAGGACTTTCGCCTGCAATTTCTATTGACCAAAAAACGACTTCGCACAACCCACGCTCAACGGTAGGTACGGTTACTGAAATTTACGATTATTTTAGGCTATTATTTGCTAGGGTGGGCGTTCCACATTGCCCTAATTGTGGTAGGGAAATTTCAAAGCAAACGGTTGACCAAATTACCGATAAGGTTATGGCGTTACCAGAAAATAGCAAAATTTTGGTTAACGCACCCGTAGTTCGTGGCAAAAAAGGGGAATACACTAAAAATTTAGAAGGTTATAAAAAGAACGGTTTTCAAAGGGTTCAAATAGACGGGGTTGTTTACGACCTTGATGAAGAAATTAAACTAGATAAAAATAAAAAACACAACATAAGTGTTGTTGTTGATAGGCTTATCGTTAAAAAAGGAATTGAAAAGCGTTTAAACGATAGTTTAGAAACTGCGCTTAAACTTGCCGAAGGGCTAGTTGCTATTGATATTATAGGTAGGGAAAGTTTACTTTATTCAACCAAATATTCTTGCCCTGATTGTAATATTAACATTGAAGAAATTGAGCCACGCTTATTTTCATTTAATAATCCTTTCGGCGCTTGCCCTGATTGCGCTGGGCTTGGTTTTACAAATAAGATTGATGAAGACTTAATTGT
>JAZRDW010000170.1:0-5704 GCA_045660505.1 Christensenellaceae bacterium
AAAACTTCGCTGTGTGAACGGTGTGAACCAAAGGTCATATCGTCCATATCAAGAATATATGCTTGACCAACTGCAGCCGCTTCTTGACCCATTGAAAGGTGGGCTGGGCCTGGATATGAGTGCTTAAAGCCTTGGTATTCACCCTTAATTTTGATTTCGTTAATCATGCTTTCAAATTCACGAAGCATTGCGATATCATTAAAGATACGAACAAAATCTGCTTTCTTGAAGTTTTTCTTTTCTTCTTCAATTGTTTTGTTGTAAACGTTTACAGGAATGTCTGTAAATTGAATTTTGCTTTCTGCCCTGATAAAATTAGGGTCTATAACTAAATTCTTTGGCATTTTTTATATCTCCTTAATTATTTTTCATTATTATATACTGAAAATCGCTTCTCTAACGATTTCACATACGGTTGGGTGTGGGAAAACAAGTTTCTTAATGTTTTCAATATCAACTTCTAAATCAATCATTGCTGAAACGGCTACGATATATTCACCTGAATATGAACCGATTACGTGTGCGCCGATTAAAGTGTTTGTTTTGTTATTGATAACCAACTTGCAAATACCATTAAGGTCGGTGTTTTCTGCAATGTATCTACCAGAATAAGTTAATGGAATTGAAACGCATTTAACGTCTAAACCCTTTTGTTTTGCGCTTTCTTCAGTTTCGCCAACAGAACCAACTTCTGGGTTTGTGTAGATAACTGATGGAATAACGTTATAACGCATAAAGTCTTTTTTACCTAAAATATTGTTGATAGCAACTTCTGCTTCCCTGTAAGCGGTGTGTGCAAGCATTACTTTGCCGTTAACGTCACCAACAGCGTAAACGTTAGCAATATTAGTTCTCATTTGGTCATCAGTAACGATTGCGCCCCTTTCAAGGTTTACACCGATATTTTCTAAGCCGATACCTTGAGTGACAGCGCGCCTACCGATAGAGCAAAGAATTTTATCTGCTTTAACCTTTTCAGTCTTGCCGTCTTTTTCATAAAGAACACCGTCTTTTTCAACGCCAACAACTTTTGCGCCTAACTTAAATTCAACGCCTTTCTTTTCCAAAGTCTTTTGTAAAATAGAAGAAATTTCGTTTTCAGTTGGGCCTGCAATCTTATTTAACATTTCAACAACGGTTACTTTTGAACCTACTGATGAGAAATAACTTGCCATTTCTAAGCCGATAACACCGCCGCCTATTACAACTAAATCACTAGGGATTTCAGTCAATTCTAAAACTTCCCTATTAGTCATAACAACGCCTGTTTCTAAATTTTCCCTTAAACCTGGGATAGGTGGAACAACTGGCATAGAACCGGTTGCAATGATTAAGCGTTTAGCAAGATATTTTTCTTCGCCACTCTTAATGATAATACCATCATCAGCCTTGCCTTCAATAACTGCTTCAGCCTTAACCATTTTAACTTTGTTTCTCTTTAATTGACCTTCAACCCCGCTAACTAGCATTTTAACAACGCCGTTCTTTCTTTCAACAACGAACTTTTGGTCAACGGTTGCTTTGCCTTCTACCTTAACGCCGTATTTTTCAGCGTGGTTAGCATAGTCAAATACCTTTGCTGAATTTAAGAAAGTTTTACTTGGAACGCAACCTTCGTTTAAGCATACGCCACCAAATGCTCTCTTTTCAAAAACGATAGTTTTCAAACCTGCGTGACCTGCCCTTTCAGCAGCAAGGTATCCACCAGGACCACCACCGATAACAACTAAATCATAAGTTTCCATTTTGCTTTCTCCTTTTTTACTATTAAATTGAACCAGCCATTAGATTTACGCTGAAGTTTTCAAGATAATCTTTTAATTCTTTTAAGAACCTTGATGCTGGTGCACCATCTAATGCCCTATGGTCGTATGAAAGTGAAAGTGCCATTGCTGTGTATGGAATAATTTCACCATCTTTACCAAGTTTAATTCTTGTTTCTAAAGTATTAACGCCTAAAATACCAGTTTGTGGTGGGTTAACAACCGGTGTGAAACTTTCAATACCCATTGTACCTACGTTACTGATAGTAAAGCTTCCACCTGTTAATAATTCTGGTGATAACTTGCCGTCAATAGCATCTTGTGATAACTTTTTAGACTTAACTGCAATTTCAGAAAGGGTCATTGTATCAGCACCGAATAAGGTTGGAACTAATAATCCCCTTGGTGTGTCGGTTGCAATACCCATATTAACGTGTTCAAAATAACGCATAGTATCGCCATTGATTAAGTGTGCGTTTAAGTCCCTATGATTTTTAAGAACCCTTGATACTGCGTATACGATAATGTTATTGATTGTAATAGGTGGCAATTTAAGAACTTCTGCATTGTCCTTTAAGAACTTTCTAAATGCCATAATGTTTGTGCAATCAAATGAAATTGTGTGTGTTAATTGTGCCATTGTAGAAAGGCTTAATACCATATTCTTAGCGATAACCTTTCTAATATTAGACATCTTTTCATCTTTATAAGCCTTAAGGTCTGTGCTTGGTGCAGCCTTAACTTCAGCCTTAGTTTCAACAGGTTTAGCAGTTTCAACAGGTTTAACTTCAACTGCTTTAGGTTGAACGCTTGCTGTACGAACGTCTCTTTCAATAATTCTGCCGTTAGGACCTGTGCCAACTGCTGTTGCAAGGTCAACACCTAATTTATTAGCAAGATTTTTTGCCCTAGGTGAAGCAAATACTTTGCCATCTTCATTAGCAGTAGCAACTGCCTTTTCAACAGGTGCGCTTTCAAACTTAACTTCAGCCTTAACTTCTTGAACAGGCGCGCTTGCGCTTGCGTTTGGTGATAATGGAGATGGGTCGTCACCATGTTCGCCAACTGCACAAACGTTAGAAAGAACTGGAACTTCATCACCTTCTTCACAGAAGAGTGCTAAAACTTCACCTTCAATTTCTGCTTGATAGTCAAATGAAGACTTATCAGTTTCATAAGAGAACATAACGTCCCCCACCTTAACCTTATCGCCAACTTTTACGTTCCAAGCGGTAAGAATACAACTTTCAACTGTGATACCTGCTTTTGGCATTGTGATAGGCTTAGCGTTTGTTGAAACAGCAACTGCTGGAGCCGCCGCCTTAACTTCTTCTTTTGCAGGTGCTTTAACTTCTTCAGCAACAGGTGCTTGTTCGCCGTTTGGTGCAAATGAAGAAACGTCTTCACCCTTAGCGCCAACAACTGCGATATTTGTTAAAACAGGAACTTCATCACCTGCTTCGCAGAAAAGTGCTAAAACTTCGCCTGCTACTTCTGATTCTAAGTCAAATGAAGATTTATCAGTTTCATAAGAACAAAGAATATCGCCTTCTTTTACAGTATCGCCAACTTTAACTTTCCATTCGGTAAGAATACAACTTTCAACAGTTATACCTGCCTTTGGCATCAAAACCGGTTTTGCCATATTAAAATTCTCCTTTTATAAACTCAAATATTTTTCTAAATTAAATCTTTTTTGCGTTTGCTAATACGTATGCTTCGGCTTCATCAGACCAAATGCCGTTGTTTCTATCACAAATTTCAGCAAGGTCAGCAAAGAACTTATCAGTTTTGCCAAGTTCCTTAAAGTCAACAATAGCAGTCATAGGCATAGAAATATGTGTGTAAACAAGTTTCTTTGCACCCTTAATGTTTGGTAAGTTTAAGGTCGTATCAATAACGCTATCAAGACCACCTACGTGTGAAATCATAATTGCAGGGTTAATTCTGCCTTCGCCTGAAAGTTTTAATGCTTCTTTTAAGTCTGTTGTGTTACCACCAGAAGTTCCGGTAATTCTATGGAAAGAATAGTGAACGTCATAGAAGTTAAACTTTGCAGAGAAATCTGTTTTTGTTGGGCCGGCAAAGAAGTTTAAGCAACCGTTTTCGCCTAAAAGTGCGTCGCCTTGTTCAACTAATGCTGAAACAGGTGCGTATACAAACACGTCATCAAAACCTTTGCCACCGTTAAGTTCTTTCATATAAGCAACAGGGTCTTCAATAGTAGAAGTGTTAACGTAAACTAACTTAACGCCGTTTTTAGCAGCATCTTCAACAGTTAAGAGTGTTGCTGCCCTGTCAAGCCTTGCTTGGTCAATATCAGTTACTACCATAAGTGATGGTTTCCTATCACCGTGAATACCATAGTCAACTGCACCCAAGCCCATAGGACCAACGCCTGCTAAAATTGCAACTGCGCCACCTTCTTTAATACCCATATCGTGTGAGTGTGTTTCATAAACGCTATGGTAGTTTTCGTGATAACCTGCGATAATACAACTCATAGGTTCTGCTAAAGAAGCCTTAAAGTAACTCTTACCTTCATAAGGGATTAAGCAATCACTTTCCATAACTTCATTAGGGATAATAACGTAAGTTGCGTCACCACCGATATTACAATATGAATAGCCTGGTGCAATATATGGGTTTTCTTTTAAGTTCATAGCAGGTTGAATACCAAACTTCATACCTTCTTTGAAAAGGTGGCTCCATTTAGCGCCTACTTTAACTATATCACCACAGAATTCGTGACCGATAATGATTGGATTAACGTCAATATCGTTTGGAACCCTTTTGTGGTTTGCCCCTTGAATTGCCGCTTTGTAACTTGACATACAAATACTATCAGATACTACGCGTGCAAGAATTTCATTGTCTTTAATTTCTGGCAAATCAAATTCTTCTAATCTTAAATCGCTTTGCCCGTAAAGTCTAACTGCTTTTGTTTTCATTTTTGCAAAAGTCCTCCAATTTTATTTTCGTTTTTTATTATATCATAAATATAATATTTTGTAACCCCTTGAAAATAAGTTGCAAAATTAATTTTTTTATGATAAAATATAATCACAAATGAACACAAATGAACATTTGGTCAATCTTTTTATATTAAAAGGGGGTTTTTATGCTTTCATTAGAACGCCAAGAAGAAATTTTGGAGATATTAAATAGGAATAAATCTGCCACCGTTGAAGAACTTGCTAGCGAATTATACGTTTCTGGCGCTACCATTAGAAGAGATTTAAGGTCTATGGAAAAACAAGGCTTAATTAAGCGTTCACACGGGGGTGCTATGCCCTTTAAGTCTAGCGCAGAAGAAAGTGCGTTTGCTATTAGGGAACAAGAAAATACGCAGGCAAAAAGAACTATTGCAAATTTAGCCGTAAAACTTATTAAAAACGGCGATTCAGTTTTTTTAGATTCTTCTAGTACGGTTGGGCTTTTAATTCCAAAACTAAACAATTTTAACTATTTATCGGTTACAACTACCGGTTTACGCAATGCTTTATTATTATCACAAACTAATAACGTTAAAATTTATATAGCAGGTGGGCAAATTCAAAACCACTCAAACTCTATTATAGGAACGGATACAATGGACTATATTTCACGCATGCACGCCGATATTTCTATTATTTCTTGCACGGGGTTAGATTTGGTTAACGGCTTTACTGATGCTAGCATTGAACAAGCCAAACTAAAACAACAAATGCGCAAAAATTCTGAAGTGGTGGCTATGCTATGCGATAGCACTAAGTTTAACAAAACTTTCCTTTGCACAGATTTCTATTTTAACGATATTGATTATCTTATAACCGAAAAGACACCCCCTATTGAATACGTTGAAAAGATTGCCACAACCAAGTGTAAGATTATCACACCGGAAAACACTAACTTTTAATTTATTAAAAATAAACAAATGAACAAATGTGAACATAAAAAAA
>JAZRDW010000171.1:0-1346 GCA_045660505.1 Christensenellaceae bacterium
TAAAAAGCGTCGCCAAGTTTGTTTTTAGCAAACAAATCATTAAGTTTTTTTGCAATGCCATCCCTAGTTTTGGTTAGCACTTCTTTTATTTTACTAAAAAATCCCATATATTCCTTAAATTAACTAGTTTATTATGCCAAAGTTGAATCGCCAGTAATAGTAGCAACGTCAGCAAGTTTAACTGATACCATTTTAGAAACACCCTTTTCTTGCATGGTAACGCCGAACAATGCGTCCGCCATTTCCATAGTAGGTTTTCTGTGGGTGATAACGATAAATTGCGTATCTTCACTAAACTTTTGCAAATACCTTGCAAACCTATCAACGTTGGCTTCGTCTAGGGCTGCTTCAATTTCGTCAAGCACGCAGAAAGGCATAGGGCGAAGTTTTAATATTGAGAACAATATTGCTATTGCCGTTAAAGCCTTTTCGCCACCTGATAAAAGTGAAAGTTTTTGTAGTTTCTTTCCTGGTGGTTCGGCAACGATTTCAATACCTGCTTCTAGCCTATCTTCACAGTCGGTATAATCAATTTCAAGCATAGCCCTACCACCACCGAATAGTTCTTTAAATATCTTCTTAAAGTTTTCGTTAATCTTGGTAAAGCCTTCGTCAAATTGAGTAAGCATTTCTGCTTTAATTTTATCAATTGCTTGCTTTAAGTCTGTTTCAGCCTTTTCTAAGTCTTCTTTTTGCTTAGTCATTTCTTCATAGCGTTCTTTAAGCATCTTGCAATCATCAATAGCAGTTGCGTTGATTGCGCCAAGTGAAGAGCGTTTCTTTCTTAAACGCACAATTTCTTGTTCGCCAACGCTAGCATCATAACCTTCTTGGCGTTGTTTAACGGCAGTTTCATAAGTTTCTTGGTAATCTTCCCAAATGCTTTGTTGTAAATATTCTAAGTCAGCATCAATTTTAGCAAGGGCAAGTTCTTCAGTATGTTTTTTCTCAGAAAGTTCATTTAATTGATTTGTTAAATATTGCTTTTGTTCATCATTTTTATTAAGTTTTTCACGAAGTTGAGTTTTTGAACCTTCAATATTTTCAATTCTTTCACGAAGTCCGTTAATGTAGTCTTGTTCTTCTTTAGTTAAAGCAACTTTTTCTTGGTCTAACCTTAATTCTTCAATAATATCTCTAGCACCTTCGTTGCTCTTTCTTAACCCTTCGTTAGTTTGTTCAGTTTCTGTAATAATACCCTTAATACGGGTGTTTTCTTCTTCAAGTTTAGCAATTTCACCCTTAATTTCAGTAATCTTAACTTGAACTGAAGTGCTTTCAACAGAAATGCTATCCCTTTCCTTTCTCAAAGCGTCGTATTCGGCTTGTTGCTTATCAGCGTTTTC
>JAZRDW010000172.1:0-3794 GCA_045660505.1 Christensenellaceae bacterium
AACCTTATTGCAAACAAAGCGATAAATCTTTCACACTTAAAGTTAGATAATTCACTTTATCAAGACGTTCCATCTTCACTTGAAAAGATGAGCAAGATGCTTGAAGAAGATGGTAAGATTTACGAAATGATTGTTGATATAGTTTAATTAAACATTTTAACCCAACCTTTTTAGGTTGGGTTATTTATTTTAATAATGGTTGTACAAAATAAAAAAGCAAGTTAATCTAACTTGCCTTTTTTCTTAATTAAAAATACCTAATCTCGTTCCTTTTTATAGAAAAACAATCTTAAAATTTTTCTAATTATCATAGGTGGTTTAATACAACAAATTTTCATACATACACCTCTAATTATGTATATGTATATAATCTTAATTATGTGCTAAAAATTAAACTTCCCTTAAATATTTGATAATTGCACTTCTATCCGGTTCATTAAACACGGTGCTACCTGCAACAAGAACGTTTGCGCCAGCATCTTTAACTAGTTTAGCATTTTCCTTGTTAATTCCGCCATCAATCTCTAGGTCAATATCCTTACCTGTCTTTTCAATAAGTTTTGCTGCTTGTTCAACCTTTTTCAAAACTTCAGGAATAAACTTTTGACCACCAAAACCTGGGTAAACACTCATCAATAAAAGCATATCAATATCATCAATAACGCTTTCAATTTCTTTTACTTCGGTATTAGGGTTGATAACTGCGCCACATTTAACGCCTAAATCTTTAATTTGTTTTAAGGTTTCTTTTAATCTATCCCCACACGCTTCGTAATGCACGGTAATAATATCTGCCCCTGCATCAGCAAATTGTGGAACGTAGTTCCAAGGATTAACTATCATTAAATGCGCATCAAAAATAGCCTTAGAATATGGCCTACATTCTTTGATAAGTTTTGGGCCAAAAGAAATGTTTTTAACAAAACTTCCGTCCATAACGTCTAAGTGAATTACGTCAGCCCCCGCTTTAGTAATATTAGCAATTTCTTCGCCCATCTTAGAGAAGTCTGCTGATAAAATTGATGGGGCAATTTTAATATTTTTCATAAATTTTTCTCCTTTTTGAAATTTCTTCAAATATTTCTACGTATCTATTATATCTTTCCCTTGATAAATAGCCGTTATTTACAAGTTCTTTAATTTTGCAATCAGGTTCGTTAATGTGTTTACAACCCCTAAACTTGCACTCGTTTGAATACTCTAAATATTCAAGGTAATAATTAGGTAATTCATCTAACTCAATATTAGCATCAATTACTGCAAAACCTGGCGAATCAATAAGTTTTATATTGTCTTGTTCAAAAATTTCCGAACGAGTGGTTGTATGCTTACCCCTTAAAATTTTATCACTAAGTTCGCCAACCTTTTGGTTTTTATTAAATATTGCGTTAACTATTGAAGTTTTGCCAACAGCGCTTTGCCCTGCCAACACAGATAATTTACCACTTAATTTTTGTTTTAATACTTCTAACCCTTCGCCTGTGGTTGTTGAAACGGCAAGAATATCATTAACAATACTTCCGTATTCCTTTTTAACGCTTTCAAAAATGCCTTTATCAATATCCGTTTTATTAACCACTATTAATACTTCAACGTTTTCTTTAGATGCGTTTATTAAAAGTTTATCTAATAAATAATAGTCAGGTTTTGGCTCTGGGGAAATTACCCCAACAACTAAATCAATATTAGCAACGTTTGGGCGAATAAAAGAATTCTTCCTTTCTTTTACCTTTGTGATTACGCCGTTTTCAACTTCAACAAAATCACCAACAGAAAGAGTATTCCTTTTATACTTTAATAACCCCTTTGCACCGCATTTATAAAGTTTATTTTCCGAGTTAACCCAGTAAGAATCGGTTAACGCTTTGTAAATTTGCCCTTTCAATTTTCACCTATCATTTTCTTCTAAATATCTTTGGCGAAGTTGCCCACAAGCACCGTCAATATCTTCACCCATACGCCTTCTTAAGGTTGCAGATAAACCACCCTTTTCTAACAAACCTAAAAATCTATACGCTTCCTTATCAGTAACGCTAATTAAATCATTTTCTTTAACTTCGTTAAGCCTTATTAAATTGATATGGCAAGGTCTACCTTTAAGTAAAGAAATAAGTTCGTTTGCGTGGTCAATAGTGTCGTTATTACCCTTAATTAAAACGTATTCAAAAATATATCTTCTGCCCGTTTTCTTAAAATAATAACTGCAAGCATCTAAAATTTCTTTTATTTTATATGCCTTAGCAATAGGCATAATCTTTTCCCTTTCACTATCAAACGGAGAATGAAGTGATACGGTTAAATTAACGCTTACCCTTTGGTTTGCCAAATCTATCATTTTTGGCACTAAACCAGAAGTTGATAGACTTATATTTCTTTGGCTAATATTTATGCCGTTCGGTTCAGAAACAAGGCGCAAAAATTTCAAGGTATTATCATAATTATCAAGTGGCTCACCACTACCCATTAAAACAACGTTAATGATTTTGCGTTTATCACCTATGCCCCCGTCAATATACCTATTAACGGCAATAACTTGCCCTAAAATTTCACCTGCTTCTAAATTTCTAACAAGTCCGTGCAAGCCTGATGCACAAAATGCACAATGCATTCTACACCCCACTTGGGTTGAAACGCACAACGTATAGCCATATTTATACTTCATTAAAACTCCTTCAATAACGTTGCCATCAGCAAGTTTATAAAGGAATTTTTCAGTTCCGTCAACTGATTTAAGATTTTTAATTATAGTAATAGGTTGGGCAATATAATTTTCACCCAACTTTTCACGGAAAGTTTTAGATAACTCTGTTATTTCACCAAAGTCTAGGCCTAAATGTAAAGCCTTAAAAATTTGGTTAGCCCTAAAACTTTTTTCGCCTAACGTAGTTATTAAGTTTTTTAGTTCTTCAAAACTATAATTTAATAAACAATCTTTCAACTATTTTACTCTCTTTAACTTGGCAATATAAAACCCTAATCCACCTGAAATATCAGGTAAAAATTGATTTGTGCCTAAAATATTTTCGTGTGGTAATTTACTATCAATTTCTTCTATAATAAATTTATCCGTTTTAGATAAAAATTCTTTAACTATATCAATATTTTCACTATTTAATAGTGAACAGGTTGAATAATATAAATATCCACCCTTTTTAACGTAGTTTGAAACGGTTTTTAATATAGAATTTTGCTCTTTATTAAGTTCACAAATATTGCTTTCTTCTCTGTTTAACTTTATATCAGGGTTATCGTTAATAACGCCTAAGCCACTACAAGGCGCATCAACTAAAACGGCATCAAATTGTTCAACCAACTCTTGGTCAAAAACTTTAGCATCTTTTTGAATAGCAACAATATTTTCTCTATTCATTCTTCTTTTATATTCTTCAATAAGTTCTACCCTATGGGCGTGAATATCAAAAGAAGTAATTTTATCACATTTATATGAAAGCCTTATGCTTTTCCCACCAGGAGCAGCACAACAATCAAGCAAACTATTGCAACTTTCAACTATATCGCAAATAGCAACTGACCCTAGCGCTTGATAGGTGTATAAACCTTTATCATAATCAGCGTTTCTAATAAAATTAGTAGCCAAAAAAACGTTGTCAAACGGAGTTTCATTAAATTCAACCTTATTCTCCGTCAAATAACTCTTGCCGTCAATATTATAAAAAGAAAGGCAAGTTTTTTGGTTTTCTGCACTGATTATTTTCTCCGTTCTTTCCACACCAAAATCTTGAACTAAAGATTTTAGCGCAAAAAGCGGATAAGAATATTGAATTGATAATCTT
>JAZRDW010000173.1:0-3024 GCA_045660505.1 Christensenellaceae bacterium
GGCGATTTAGAGTTCGTTAAAGTTCACGTTCACACAAATACACCAGGCAAGGCGCTTAGTGAAGCACTCCGTTTGGGTGAACTTGATAAGATTAAGATTGAAAACATGCTTGAACAAAACCGTGAACTTATTAAAAAGTATGAAGCGGAAAAGAAAGATATGGGTATGATGGCTGTATCTACAGGTGAAGGCATTGCTGAAATATTTAAGGACCTTTTGGTTGATGGTATTATTGAAGGTGGCCAATCAATGAACCCTTCTGCAAGCGATATTGCAAACGCAGTTCAACGCATTAATGCAGATAACGTTTTTGTTTTCCCAAATAATAAGAATATTATTCTTGCTGCTGAACAAGCAAAATCATTAGTGGAAAACAAGAAAATTCACGTTATACCAACAAAGAATATTCCACAAGGTTTTGCTGCTGCGTTAGCGTTTAATCCAGAACTTCCTGCAGATGAAAATAAAACTAATATGATTCACGCACTTGATACCGTTACTGTTGGACAAGTGACCTATTCTGTTCGTGATACTAAGATGAACGGCTTTGACCTTAAGGTTGGGGATATTATGGGGCTTGATAGCAAAAAGATTTTAGCGTGTGGTAATGACGTTGAAACTGTTGTTATTAATCTTATTGAAAAACTTCGTAATGATGAAGATATTATTACCTTGTATTATGGCCAAGAAGTTAAGGAAGAAGATGCACTTCATTTACAAGAAATTTTGGAAGAAAAATATCCGGATTGCGATATTGAAGTTCACTTTGGTGGTCAACCTATTTACTATTACTATATAGCATTAGAATAATTTTTTTTGTGAAAGACAAGTCTTTCCGATTTAAATATTTGTGGAATTGACAAAAATTTATGGCGTTAATGAAAAACGCCAATTAGAACTTAATAAGTTGGGTATATTTGACACGGCTGATTTGCTGTGCTACTTTCCGCGTTCATATTTGGACTTAAGGGAAAAACAGCCGTTAAAATACGCATATCATAACGATATCGTGTTAACAACAGGCAAAGTGTTAAATATACCAGTCACCAGACATTTTCGCCGTGGTGGATTAGTAAAAGTTTTCTGTGAGCAAGAAGGCTTTTTCTTTAATATTGTGTGGTTTAATCAGCCTTACGTTGCATCTAAATTAAAGGTTGGCGAAGAATACCTTTTTTATGGTAGGGTTCAATTAAACGGTGGGGAAACAAGTTTAGTTAACCCAAGTTTTGAACCTTGTGATAAAAATTTTAAACTTAAAGGCATTGTTCCACAATACCCATTAAAGGGGAATTTATCGCAAAAACTAATGCGCTCGGTAGTGAAAATCTCTGTTGATTTAGAAAAACCTAAAAGCATTATCCCTAGTGTTTTACTAGAGAAATACGGTTTAGGTAATTTATATTCTGCTTATAGGGAAGTTCATAACCCAACTAGTTTTGATGAGCAAAAAAAATCAGCAAATCGCATAGCCGTTGAAGAATATTTTAAATTAATATCAGCCTTTAAGTTTATTAAAGGTGGGCGTGAACAAGTTAGATTAAATAGGTATAATTGTGATGCTAAAAGTTTATTAGCGTTTATTTCTAATAAATTTCCGTTTGAATTTACTGAAGGGGAAAAGCACGCAGTAAATCAAATTTTTGCTGGTATGACGGGTGCAAAAGTTATGAATAGGCTTTTGCAAGGCGACGTTGGTAGTGGTAAAACAGCAGTTAGTTTATGCTCTATTTTTATTGCTGTTTCTAGTGGTTATCAAGCAGTAATGCTTGCCCCAACCGAAGTTTTAGCAAGGCAAAACTACACGGCAATTCAAAAGGCTTTCCCTGATTATAATATAGGGCTTTTAACCGGCTCTATTACTAATAAAGAAAAGCAAAACGTTAAGTCTGATATTAAAAACGGCTTAATAAACATAGTTGTTGGTACGCACGCACTATTGCAAGATGACGTGGAATTTAAAAAACTTTCCCTTTGCGTTTGTGATGAACAACAACGTTTTGGTGTTGCCCAACGCAGTAGTTTGCTTAGTAAGGGGTCTGCTTGTGACGTGTTGGTTATGAGTGCAACACCTATTCCAAGGACGCTTTCACTTATTTTCTATGGTGATTTAGACATAACAACTATTCCAGATAAACCAAAAGCAAGACTAGAAATCCAAACTAATATAGTTCCTACTGAAAAGTATAGCGATATGCTTAACTTTATTGCTAAAGAAATTCAAGATGGCAAGCAAGCATACTTTGTTTGCCCTAAAATTGATGGTGATGAAGAAGGTTCTATTATAAGCGCAACCGAATTGTATGAAGAATTAAAGGTTAAAATGCCTTTAGTTCGCATAGGTTTGTTGCACGGCAAAATGAAAGATAAAGAAAAAAATGCTGTTATGCTTGATTTTAAGGAAAAAAAGATTGATTTTCTTGTTTCAACAACTGTAATTGAAGTCGGTGTTGACGTTCCTGATGCATCAGTTATGGTAATCTATAATGCTGAAAGGTTTGGGTTATCTCAACTTCATCAATTAAGGGGTAGAGTAGGGCGTTCAAACATTAAAAGTTATTGCTTTTTATTAAGCAAAGCAACGGAAGGGGTTGCTTTTGAACGCTTAAAAATATTCAAATCTAATATAGATGGATTTAAAATTTCTGAATATGACTATAAAATGCGTGGTTCGGGCGATTTTATGGGGGATAAGCAAAGTGGAAAGTTTATGAGTGAGTTAGGAAATTTAAATTATTCAACCGAATCAATATTTTTGGCTAAAAAAATTAGTGATGATTTTTTTGATATGGGGTATCCTGTGGGGCAAATTAAAGAAGTTGCCTTGCAAAAATATGCAAAATTAAAGGATATAACGCTAAACTAATTAATTAACACAATAAAGAGAACTAAGATGGCATTTAAGAAAGATTTTTTATGGGGGGGCAGCAACTGCATCATATCAAATTGAAGGTGCTTATAATGAAGATGCTGAGTTATGAGTATTTGTGATACTTTATCTAATGGTAAAATTAAAAATGATATATA
>JAZRDW010000174.1:0-5137 GCA_045660505.1 Christensenellaceae bacterium
TGAAATAGCCGACCCATTTAAGAAATAGGGTAAGATTTGAAATATAGGCATAGTTAGGCAATGCACGATTTCGTGCGGCCTATAAAGTAGGGTTTTACCCGTATAATGAAAAACCACCAGGTTCACTGGTGGATTTTTATTTTTAAATTTAGTATTAAATAGGTTTATAATTAAAATTCTTTTTTAATAGTGGAAGTGGAATAAACCTTTCTTTTTCCTTGTTAAAAATTTCTATATATGCTAATAAAATTGTTGCAATAATTAGTATAGGGAAGGCGTGAAATTCAGAGTGGTCAATTACGCCGTAAATTTGGTATAGGGTAAATGAAATAAAAGCAACCGTGTTAATAAAAGTGTTTTTATGCATTAAAATTTTGTATCTAGCAATATAGAAAATTAAATATGCTATTATACCAACTAACCCTGTAGTTGCTAATAAGTGGAAGAAAGTTGAGTGAAAACTAAAAAGATAAACTAAATAGTTTCCTGTACCAGGTCCTGCGACAAGTGGAAATTTATCAACTTCAACAATACCAAAACTTGTGCCGAAAATAGGGTATTTTTTGAACAATTCTATCGCATATAAATATAATTCCGTTCGCCCGTTATCACTAGAGAGTTTATCTAAACAAAAAGCAATTAATTGGTCAAAACTTATTTTAGTTAATAAAATTGTAAAGCAAACTGCAAGTATAAACAAAATAATTAAAAAGGCTTTTATGAATATGTTTTTATGGTAATCATCACTTTTAATATAACCTAAAATTGCAAATACAGGTAAAAATGCTATTGCTAAAACTAAAACGGCATCACTATGCGAAAAGTAAATTGCCAAATAGTTTAATATTAATGCTAAAACAAAAGGCAAAAATTTCCTTTTAGTGCAAATAAAATACCAAGAAAAAGGCAAAAGCATAACAAGTTCACAAGCATAAATATTCGTATTGCCAAACCCCATATCATATCTAGAAAAAATGTTAAGAGATGCATAATATTCGTGGATAAGCATTGTAAATGATAAACTTACCCCGATTATAAATAAAATATAAAACAAGTTTTCTATATAGTTAAAATCTTTTGGTGGATTAAAATAGTTTTTATATAAAAGATATAGTAAAAGCATTGCAGGGCCAACAGATAAAACACTTGGCAGGCCACGCATATAATCTTTCATATAAGGTGAAAATAGCCCCCCTAAAAGTAGACCCACCGTAATTAAACAAAATGGAATAAATAACTTACCAAAAACAAACTTCTTTATAGGGTATAAAATAAAATGCGCTATTAAACTCAAAACAAGTATTGATATTAGAAAGATAACCACTACTAATGAAGAAGTAAAAAAATCAAATGAAGATAGTGCAGTTATAAATATTATAGGTACGGGTATAAAAGGGGTTAAATCCCTAAAACAAACAAGTAAAAAAGCAGATAAAATTACAAAGAAAAAGTATGCCAAAAGCGGTGTTTGCATAGCGTAAAACAGCAAGGAAAAAAGCCCTAAGAAAATAGGGTATAACTTGCCGTAAAAAAAGGTTTTTAAGGCGTTAAACAAGTTGTCGTTTTTAATAATCGTTTGGGTCATATCTTTCTCTTTTTACAAGTTAGCCGTTAATGGCAATGCTTGTTCTTTTTTAAGGTTATTTTTTTCAACCACAATTAAAAGCAAGGTTGCTATAATTAAAAGTGGCATTATATTAAATTCACAGCAATCAATAAATCCATAAACTTCCATTGCTGAAAATGATATATAACTAAAAGTGTTAAACGCACTATCGTTATTAAGTAAAATTTTATACCTTTTTACAAAGTAATAAATATACGCTAATAACCCAACTATACCCATAGTTGCTATTACGTGGAAAAAGGTTGAGTGGTAGTTATAAGCAATAATCACGCTAGTAAACATTTTTGTTTCTTCTGGCGTATAGCCAAAGCCTATGCCGAATATAGGGTATTTTATGAAGTGATTTATGGCTTCAATATAAAGTTCCGTTCGCCCACTATCAGAAATAAATTGCTTTTTAATATCTTCTAAAATAGTGTAAATACTTGCTTGCGTTAGCCAAATTGTAAGCCCAACTACTAGTAAAAGAATAACTACTAAAAGGGTATAAATAAGTTTCGGGCGCATTGTTTTATTAGCCTTAATATAAGTGAATAGGCATAAAATAGGAAAACATACTATCCCTATCGCAAAGCACCCGTCACTATTAGATATAAATAAACCGATATATAAGATTATAAGTGAAAAGGTGTATAAAACAACCGATTTATCATTTAGTATTAGGTAAAAGCAGGCTGGGATGCAAAGAAGCAATAGTGATGCTATGCCGTTAGCATTATTCCAACCTATTGTGTGTGCGCTAACTGATGGGTCCTTAATTGCCATTAAGTCGTTATAAATTGCAAGGTGAGCCGTGCAAACAAAACCAACCACCACTAAGCAAATTGAAATATATCTTTTAATATCAAAGTTTTTTGGTGGGTTAAGGTAAGCCGTAAAGAAAAAGTAAACAATTATCATTACAGGCCCCGTTGCAATTCTTGAAACAACGCCCATTTTATAAGTATATAAATAAGGTGAAAAAACACCACCTAAAAAAAGTGCAATAGTTACTATAATTAATGATAAAAATAATTTTCCACTTTCAATTTTTTTAATAGGAAATAAAATAAAATGCAAAATTATTGCAATTAAAACAAGTGCGCAAGGAATTAAAATATCAAACTCTAAAAAAATATCAAAAGTTCTAAAAAAAGTTAAAACCATTATCAATAACGGCAAAATAGGCGTAACGTCTTCACTAGTTAAAAAAATGATTATGGCAAAAATTATTACTGCCCAAAACCCTATTAGGGTAAGGTTAAAGCTATAAGAGATTATTGCTAAAATTCCTATTATCAAAGGGAAAAAATCACTATAGAAAAATTTATTAAGTTGTAAAGGCTTTATTTTTGAAAAATTATCAGCACTTTTTGAACTTGTAAACATACGGCTATTATACAACAAAATGGTAAATTATACAAGCAAAAACATTAAACTCTATAATAATTAACTTTTATACTTTTAAAATTTTTTTTTGACTTTACATATTCCATTTATTATGTTATAATAACTATATGCGTAAAAATGAAAGTAATTTAACAACCACTAAGCAAAAAAACAACGCCCTTTCTTGGCTAATGCTTAGGTCAAAAAAACAAAACTTTAAGATGGCGCTTTTAATTATTGCAAACGCCATATTTTCCGTTTTGTCTATATTATTTGCATTTGCTATTAAAGAAATTATTGATAGTGCAACTAAGTATCAAGATATTAACCGACTAATTAGTTATTCGGTTGCTATCGGCGTTATCGTAATTTTGCAATTTGTGTTTAGAATAATCACCAACGCTTTGCTTGAACATATTCGTGGCAAGTTGGAAATGGATTATAAAACGCATATTTTTTCTAGTATTTTAGAAAAAAAACAAGATAAAATTTCCCTTTATCATAGTGGTGAACTTATGAATAGGCTTACTGCTGACGTTGCTATCGTTGCTGATGGTATGAGCAGTATTGTGCCACTAATCGTTGCATCTGTCGTTAGGCTTGTTTGCGCTGTAATTGCACTTATTATTTTAGACTGGATTTTTGCTATTGCATTTTCAGTTGCAGGTATTTTAGTTTTCTTAACTATTACTTTACTTCGTGGCAAACTTAAATCACTACATAAAGAAACGCAAGAAACTGATGGCAAGGTGCGTTCTTTTATGCAAGAATGTATTGAAAACTTGCTTGCCTTAAAAGTTTTTTCTGTTAACGATAAAATTGAAAACAAGTCTGCTAATCTTCAAGATGAAAACTTTAAGGTTAAAATGGAACGCAAAAACTATTCGGTTTTAGGCAACGCTACTTATAACTTTATTTTTAGCGCTGGATATTTATTCGCCCTAATTTACGGGGGTATTAAAGTTTTATACGCAGGGTTAACTTACGGTGCGTTATCAGCAATTCTACAATTAGTTAATAACGTGCAAGTTCCTTTTGCATCACTTTCTAACGTGTTGCCTAAATACTATTCAACCATAGCATCTGCTGAAAGGCTTATGGAAATTGAAGAAATTGAAAGTGAAGAAAAAATAGCCGATTTTGATAATGATTTAGTTTACTCTAAAATGAAAGGCATTTGCATTAAAGATATTAGTTTCTCTTACGATAGAGATACTGTTTTGAAAAATGCTAACCTTTATATTAACAAGGGTGATTTCGTTGTTATTGAAGGGACTTCGGGCGTGGGTAAAAGCACACTTATTAAACTTATGCTTGGCGTTTATTCTGCTAAAGACGGTAGAATTTTTGCTGATTTAGATGACGGTGAATTAGAACTTAATTCTACAACTCGCACGCTATTTTCATACGTTCCACAAGGCAATATGCTTTTTAGTGGAACGCTTAAAGATAACGTTACTTTTATTAAACAAGATGCTACTGAAGAGCAAATTGAAAGGGCGCTTACAGTTAGTTGCGTTAAAGATTTTATTGATGAATTGCCTTTTGGTTTACAAACTATGGTTGGTGAAAACGGCGTGGGGCTTTCTGAAGGTCAAATTCAAAGGGTAGCAATAGCGCGCGCTATTTTATGTGATGCACCTATAATTTTGCTTGATGAAGCAACTAGTGCGCTTGATGAAGCAACAGAAAGCAATTTGTTAAACAACCTAAAAGAACTAAAAGATATTACGCTAATTATAATTTCGCACAAAAAGGCGGCGGAAAAAATTTGTAATCGTAAAATTAAAGTTTCAAGCAAAGGAATTGTTGAATTTTAACTTTATTAATCATAAGATTACTTGTTTTTTTACTTTTTTCTATTGCGAAAGACCTTTTATTATGTTAAAATAGTTTAAAGAGGCATTATGACTATTAATCAGATTTGTTCTGAATTTAATATTTTGGGTAAGTTTGTTGGGGTTGAGCAACTTGATATGGGTAATATCAACTGCACTTATAAAGTAACTTATCAACATAATGGTGACGTGTATTTTAAAACTAAATACCCTGGTCATAACTTAGATAGAGCGCGCAACCAAATTGCGCTGGCTAAAGATTGGTTAATGAAAAAAGAACTTTTAAATGATATTGTTAAAAAGT
>JAZRDW010000175.1:0-2264 GCA_045660505.1 Christensenellaceae bacterium
TAATTTTTTGGAGGAAGTAAAAAAAATGGCTAGAAAGGCAAAGAGTGTTGATATTCTTAAAGGCCCTATAGTTAAGGGCGTTTTATCAATGGCAATACCTATAATGATTATGAACGTTTTACAATCATTGTTCGGCATTATTGACGTAAAAATTGTTGCTCATTTAGGTGGCAGTGTTGGTGCCGTTAGCGTTGGCGGAACTTTCACAAGCGTTTTAACAGGGCTTTTAATAGGCTTAGCCGTTGGTGCAAACGTTGTCATTTCTAAATACATAGGGCAAGGCGAAAAGGAAGAAGCCGATAAAACCGTTGGAACGGCAATTTTACTTTCTATAGTCGGTGGTTTAGCCATTATGGTTTTTGGCTTAATTTCTGCTAGGGGTGTTCTTATTCTAATCAACTGTTCTGAAAGTTTATTAGAAGATGCAGTTCTTTATTTAAGGCTTTTCTTTATAAGCGTTCCAGGACTTATTCTTTATAACTTTAGCGCAAATATTCTTCGCTCTATAGGTGAAACGAAAAAACCTATGATTTTTTTAACCATTGCAGGGGTTCTTAAAGTTGTTTTAACTTATGCGCTTATTCTTTTATTTAAAAATAGTATGTGGGGCGTTGGTGTTGCAACTATTATTTCTAACTTTTTTGCTGGTATAGCCACTTTCATTTCAGTATTAAAAAATAAAAAGGATATTGAATTTAAGCCAAAGCACTTAAAGTTCTACGGCCCACAAGTAAAGCAAATTCTTGGTGTAGGTATTCCAGCAGGTCTTCAAACTGCCCTATATTCTTTAGCAAACCTAGTTATCGGTGCAGAAGTTAATAAAAATGGCGAACACGCTACAACGGGTATAGGTATAGCCAACCAATTTGACGGGGTTATTTATCAAATAGTCGTAGCGCCTGGGCATGCTGTCACTTCATATATAGCGCAAAACGTTGGTGCTAACAATATTAAAAGGGTAAAGGAAATTGTTTGGAAATCAACTATTCTAACCGCCATTATAGGTGGTATTACCGGTGGTTTATCTGCATTATTCTCAGGTCAATTAACGGCTATTATAGATAAAACTCCAGAAGTAATTGCTTACTCACGCCAAAAAATGACCCTTGTATCAAGCCTATATTTCATTTGTGGTATATATGAAATTTTTGGGGCGACTTTGCGCGGTTTAGATAAGGCAACAGTTCCAACAATTTGTACGCTTTCATTTATGTGTGGATTAAGATTTTTATGGGTATATTTAATTTACCCACTAATGCGTGGCAACCTAACTTTCCTATACCTAGTATGGCCGGTTGGTTGGGTGTTAAGTATTGCAGTTATTCTTGCTGTTTATATTCCAACCATAAAGAAGTTAGAAGAAAATGCTAAACAAGAAAAATTAAAACCTAATTTAGAAGAACAAGAAGTTGCTGTGGCTGAATAAAATTTATAAAAAATAAAAGGTAATGCGTAATTTTGCATTACCTTTTTTGTTGTGTTTTTATTTTTGTTTTTTTTTAACGCCTTTAGATTAATTATTCATTAACCAAAAAAATCTAATTCAACTTGCGCGCATATTGCGTGGTAGGTAGGTAAGTGAAGTTCTTGCACCTTAAAGGTTTCCGTTTCAGGCACTTTAATAACTATATCTGCTAGTTTACCTAATTCGCCACCCATTTTACCCGTTAAGCCTATTGTTAAAAGACCTTTTGATTTAGCAACTTTTACTGCATTGCAAATGTTTTTTGCATTGCCTGAAGTTGATAAGCCCATAAAAATATCTTCCTTTTTACCTAAACCAAAAACTAGTTGGGCAAAAGTTAAACTTGGGTCAACGTCGTTATTAAAAGCAGAAGATAGGGCAGTTAAACTTGCTAGTGGAACTGCGCCTATGCCTAATTGCAATTTATCTGCAAGTTCACTTTCTAATCCTTTAGTGTCTTCAGCACTTGGCTTTCTTTTTGAACGGAAACCTTTTAATAGTTCGCCAGAAATATGTTCACAGTCTGAACAACTGCCACCGTTTCCTGCAAGCAATAGTTTACCACCATTTTTATGCATATTTTCTATTACAAGAATAGTTTTTTTAATATCATCTTTACAATTTTCTAATTGTGGAAATCTTTACTACTTAATAAACAAACACCAAACAGCACAATAAACAAACAACTAACAAATAGACCTTTGCATTCTAGCAAAGGTCTTTTTTTTTAATGCTTTTAGGTAAAGTTTGCTTTGTTAATATTAGTGTGGTGGCATTATAAATTCTTCATACGCTTTAG
>JAZRDW010000176.1:0-2212 GCA_045660505.1 Christensenellaceae bacterium
TAATAGTATAGTTTTAACGGGGTATATTTGCAAAGAACCTATTTATAGAACAACCCCTTTTAATCGTGAAATTGCAGACGTGCTTATTGCAGTAAATCGTTCGTATAATAAGTCTGATTATATCCCTTGTATTGCTTGGGGCAGAAACGCAAGATTTGCTAAAAATTTAGCAGTTGGCGAAAAAATTGCTATTTGTGGTAGGATTCAAAGTAGGGAATACCAAAAGAAAATTGCAGATGATGATATTAAAACTTTAACTGCTTACGAAGTTTCAATTTGTAAACTTTCCGCTTATGAAAATGCTGAAAACTTTGACCCTGATGCTGAGTTTGAACTTTTATCTTGTTTATCTAGCGATTATAAAGAAAGTATTTATAATGATTAAAATTAAAAATAAAATAAAAAACTGCCAAGTTATTTGGCAGTTTTATTTTTTTAAAAAAATTAAATTAGTCTTTTTTTCTTAATAAGAAATAGGTTAGCGTTCCACAAACTGATGCGGTTACTGCAAGGATAATAAGTATATTCCTAACCGTTGTGTTAGGCTCATCAGTTTTAAGTGCTGAAGAAGAAATATAGCCTTCAATAAAGTTATTATCACCTAAGTCAATTATAACAAAGCAAACGCCGTTTTCATTGTTCATAACCCTAACTTTAGTGCCATTTTCAATTACGTCAATTTCTTCGGTTAAATCGGCATTTTTGTAAAGGGTGGTATTAGTAACTTCTTCTAAAGCGTAATTATCCCAAACAAAATCTTGCGTTAAAACTTCAACGGTGAAACTAACAGGAATATAGCCTTTAACTTGTTCGTTATTAATTGTAATACTTACAAAATAGAAATCATTACCTAAGAAAGTAATTTTTTCTTCAACGCTAACAAGCGCTTGTTTTTCCAACCTAATAACTCCGTTATTATTGAGTGAATATTCAAGTGACTTAGTTATTAGTGGGAAGTAATACATATTAACGTTAGTTGTCGTGTAAACCTTTTCTGGGCAATTTGAAGAAACAAGGTTAATTTGTTCTA
Organism: Christensenellaceae bacterium; assembly: GCA_045660505.1. Taxonomy (GTDB): domain Bacteria; phylum Bacillota; class Clostridia; order Christensenellales; family Borkfalkiaceae; genus UBA1259. The sequence continues at coordinate 1,031 of JAZRDW010000176.1, forward strand.
TTTGATTACTATTAACTAAAACAACGCCCTTTTGACCTGCTAAAGCCGTTAAACCGATATTATCAACGGTTAAATCACAAATCTTAATATATTCACTTTCCTTTGTGGTTAAGCCTTTATAATTAAATGCGTTTTGTTCTTTAATAACTGAATAGATATTAACTGAAACGTCTTCTTTTATTTTATACGCCTTTAGGTTGGCAAATTCAGTTGTTGTGTTTGAAATAATATAATCTTCAGTAGGGATTGCGTCAGTTATAGAAAGGTTAGAAAGTTTATCACCAAAAGCCATATATTCTCTATCTTGGTAGGTAAAATAAACTTCCTTTTTATCAAAGTTAAGTGCAAACGAACTAATCTTATCGCCACTATTTATATGTTCAATTTCAATAGGGGAAAGGGCATTATCTTTAACCAAATTTAATCCACTATCAGTTAAAACGAATAGGTTGCCACCTAAATCTGTTGCTAATTTTTTAATAGAAGTTCCAACTGTGGTTGAAGAAAGTTGGTAGTTAGCCGTTTGATTATTATATTGATATAAATAAATGTTTGTATCATCTGCTAAATAAAGTGAACCAAACACGTCAACCGTAAGTATATTAAATGCGTTGCCCGTTGTTGTGTGGCTAAAAATTTCAGTAAAAGTATAATCAACTTGGTCTATTTTATAAACGAAAGAAGAATTACTTGTGTGTAATAACAAATAAAAATACCCACTTTGGTAGCAAATATCATCAATTAAATAACTTTGGTCAAAGGCAGTTGGGGTAATATCAACAACTGCATCACTAATACTATTTTTAGTTAAATCTAAAACTTCAATTCTATTATTAGTTGAAATTGAATAAACGATTTTATCATTACCCAAAGCGTAATACATAATGCTATCGTTTAGTAAGGTAATTTCATCCGTGCTATCTTTATCCCTAAGGAAGTTTTGGTAGTTATTTAAGTTATATTTATTATCGCTATCAGTTTTAATAACTGAAAGTTTATTGCCATCTAACACAGCAATTTTATCACCATACTTTTCAATTTCAACAGCAGAACTACTTATTCTATTGTAAGCGGTTTTGTTTTTAGCAATTGCAAAACCTGTAAATTCTAACTGGTCATCAACAATTCTAAATTCTTGAACGGTTTCATTTATTACAACAATTAAATTGTCCCCATTAAAAG
>JAZRDW010000177.1:0-3102 GCA_045660505.1 Christensenellaceae bacterium
TTCTATAAATAGGTTCTTTGCATATATACCCCGTTAAAACTATACTATTAGGGTTTTTGATATTTATATCATCTAAAAGTTCCCTAACAAACACAGTAAGCATTAGTTTACTTTTGCCATCAACAAGTTTATTATAACTTCTAAACTGACCAACTGCATTTATAGTTGAACCTACCTTTAACGCACCTTTAGATATTAACCTTTCTGAAATAGTTACGGGCAAAATATCCCCCTGACCTGAAAGTCTTTTAACTAAAACGTTCATTTCATAAAAGCCTTCGCCGTAAACTTCGTGTGAAAATTCAGCGTCGTTAATAATTTCCCCACTGATAAAAACTCTATTGTTTTTTTCTTGTAAAATGTTCATAAATATATATTTTCTCCTTTAAGAATTTCCTATGAATATAAAACTTGTTCCCCGTTAGAATTTATATAAAAATTTTCGTGATAAATTAATTCGCTTATAGTAACAAAACTAAACCCATCATTTTTTAAGGTTTTAATAATATCTTTTAAGGCATCAGCCGTGTTTAGCCCTTGATTATGGAACAAGACTATTGAGCCACTTTTTACCTTTGAAATAACCCTATTATAAATTTGCTCTTTAGTTAAATCTTTCCAGTCTAAACTATCAACGTCCCATTGAATAGTATTTAGCCCCATTTCTTTTGCCGTGTTAATAACTAAATCGTTATAATCGCCGTAAGGCGGTCTAAAAACTTGCACCTTTTTGTTAGTTAATTTTTCAATTTTTTCTTTAGAAGTTAAAAGTTCTTTTTGGATTTTATCCTTACTTAATTTGCTCATATAAGGGTGTGTTGCCGTGTGAGTGCCTATTTCATGCCCTAAAGACGCAATCTTTTTTATATATTCAGGATATTTGGTGGTCCAAAATTCCACGCAAAAAAAGGTGCACTTTACATCTTCACTACTCATTATGGATAAAAGTTTATCGGTATAATCTACGCCCCAAGCACAGTCAAACGAAATTGAAATTTTTTTATCTTCCCGTTTAACCCTATATATCGGCAGTTCCCTTTTATTTTGACTAAAAACATACCCTATATTAGGAATATTAAAAACTAAAAGCGATATTATAATCACTAGTAAAACACAACCGAAAATTTTTATTTTTTTCTTTTCCCAAACGGCAAAAAACATTATACCTAACCTAAAAACTTAAATTTTGTTATATTTTGTAATTTTGTGTATTTTTTTGTAAAATCGTTTATTTTTCCTTTATCTAATTTGTATGAACAAACTTAATTTTTTATTCTTAAAGCAAAAAAAATCCCCACCATCTCTGGTGAAGATTTTTTTAATTAATAAAATATTTTATTTTGATTTAACCCATAACAACTTCAGAAATAATATCTAAAACTTTGTTATAGCAACTGCCACAACCCGTTGTACAATGCGTTTGGTTTTGAACGGCTTTGAAAATATCCAAAACGTCTTCCATTTTGTTATGTGTTTCTAGGGCAGTAACAATAGTGTTATAGTCAACTTTTGCACAATTACAAACAATATAATTTTCTTTCATATCTACTCCTATTCTTCCACTTCAAACTGGTCTTTACCAACCCCGCAAAGTGGGCAAGCATAATCATCACCTAATTCGGCAAATGAAACACCTTCAACTTCTTCATCATAAACATAGCCACAAACTTGGCAAACGTATTTCATACTACTTTCCCCTTAATATTACTTAAAGTATCTCTTTAACAAGCCTTCAAATGCTTTGCCGTGTCTTGCTTCGTCACGTGCCATTTCGTGTACAGTATCGTGAATAGCATCAAGGTTAAGTTCTTTAGCCTTTTTAGCAAGTTCAAACTTACCAGCAGTTGCGCCGTTTTCAGCATCAATTCTCATTTCTAAGTTCTTCTTTGTTGAATCGGTAACAACTTCGCCTAAAAGTTCAGCAAATTTAGCAGCGTGTTCTGCTTCTTCATAAGCAGCCTTTTCCCAGTAAAGACCGATTTCTGGGTAGCCTTCCCTATGTGCAACTCTTGCCATTGCTAAATACATACCAACTTCGGTGCATTCACCGGTAAAGTTCATTCTTAAACCTTCAATAATTTCTGGGTCAACACCTTTAGCAACGCCTACGATATGTTCTGCAGCCCAAGCACGGTCTTGCGCTTGTTCTTTAAACTTAATAGCAGGTGCATTACAAGTTGGGCATCTTTCAGGTGCTTCATTTCCTTCGTGTACGTAACCACAGATTGTGCAAACAAATTTTTTCATAATTTTTTCTCCTTATAATGCGATTTTCGCTAAATTTTTTTATTTTTTATTTTTTAATTTCCACACTCTAAACAAGAGCCGTAATAAATGCACTTCTCATCTTTAACATTAACCCCGAGTTCTGCTAACTCGTTAGGTATTGGCGCTGGATGAAACAAATCAATGATTTTGCCACAGTTTGAACAAATAAAGTGGCTGTGCCTTGAAGTGTCCCCATCATAGTGCAATCTTTTATCTTCGGTTTCCAAAGTTATTATCTTGCCTTCATCTGCAAGCAATTTCAGATTGCGATATACAGTTCCAAGACTGATGTTTGGGTTAATTTCTCTTGCTGAGAAATAAATCATCTCAGCGGTAGGATGGTCACACCTATCTTTAATCAACCTTGTTATCAAGTCCCTTTGCTTTGAATTGCGCATTGATTAACTCCTTATTAGTAATGATTACTATTATTATAATCAATAAAGTATACTTTGTCAAGAGTTTTTTAAATATTTTTTTGAAATTTTTTAAGATTTTTTATTTAATGCCAATTTATGTTAAGGTTATATATACATTATATATTTTATAGAGATCAAATAATATTAAAAACGGACTTTTTAAGTCCGTTTTTATTTTTTTGATTAAATATTTTCAAGTTCGTTTAGCCACAAAGCGCTAACTGCGTCTGAAGGCATCTTAAAGTCACCCCTTGGAGAAAGTGAAACCGTGCCAACTTTAACCCCGTCTGGAAGGCAAGAACGTTTGAATTGTTGGTTGAAAAATCTTCTTGTAAAGATTTTAAGCCACTTTAATATTGTTTGTTCCTTAAAGTCCCCAGCAAAAGTTTGGCAGGCAACGTAATATAGTTTTTTA
>JAZRDW010000178.1:0-1697 GCA_045660505.1 Christensenellaceae bacterium
CAGCAGTTAATAAAACTTCAGAATCGCCAACAAGTTTTGCTAATTCTTTGCCACAATGTTCAGTTAAATTAGCGTTGCCGTGCAAGTTAAAGAAAGCAATTTTGATACCACTAGGTAATGGTAAAACTGGTAAATCTTCTAAATAGCCTTTAATATCAACAGTAAAAAACTCATTCATAATAAAAATCTTCCTTAAAAGTATGTTTTTATATAGTTTACCACTTTTTTTAAAGATTGTCCATACATACGCTCATATTTTTTTATAAAATTTCATAAATTTAACTGAAGAAATTTTAGGGGGATATAATGACTTTCCACGATATAAGCATAGAGCAATCATTAAATATATTAGGTTCAAATAAAAATAGTGGACTAACTTCTATTCAAGTTGAAAATTCTAAGGTAAAATACGGTGTAAATTCTATAACAAAAACAAAAAAACTATCTTTATTTGCACGTATTTTTAACGCCCTAAAAGAGCCTATGTTGATAATATTAATGTTTGCGTTTATGCTAACTTTAGGCACAAATTTAGGTAAATTCTTAAAAACGGGTGAAGGGGATTTTACTGAGTGCTTCGGCGTATTGTTTACCGTAATTTTGTCAGTTAGTATAACTATAATTATGGAAGGTAATTCTGAAAAGGCATTTAATACCTTAAAGAATATTTATGATAATATCACCGTTAAAGTTCTAAGGCAAGGCGTAATAGTATCGCTACCCGTTTCGCATATAGTTGTTGGGGATATAGTTATTTTAGAAAGTGGAGATAAAATCGTTGCAGACGGTAGACTTATTGAAAGTAATAATCTATCAATTGATGAATCAGCATTAACGGGCGAAAGTAATTCCGTTAATAAAAATTGTTTAGAAGTTTTAGCCCTTTCAACCCCTTTAGCAGAGCGAAAAAACTTAGTGTATTCAGGCACTTTTGTGACTAACGGAAGTGGCAAAATGTTAGTTACGGCAATAGGGAATAAAACTGAAATAGGTGGTATTGCAGGGGAATTAGGTAAGGAAGAACAAAATACCCCCTTGCAGGATAAACTTGGTAGGCTTGGTAAAACTATAACGGTAATAGGTTTAATTAGTGCTGTTATCGTATTCGTTGTGTCGTTAATAAGGCTTATTTTAATAAACGCCTTAACTTTTACTAGCGTGCAAGAATTATTTGTTTCATCAATAGTGTTAATAGTGGCGGCGGTGCCAGAAGGCTTGCCAACGATTGTTGCAATATCTTTAGCGTTAAATATGGTTAAACTTGCCAAGCAAAACGCACTTATTAAGAAGATGAGCGCTACTGAAACTGCAGGTGCAGTTAGCGTAATTTGTTCGGATAAAACTGGCACTTTAACCGAAAACAAAATGAAAGTAGAAAAGGTTTGTAAAAATAATTTTTGCCTTAAGCCTAGTAAACTTTCAGATATTATTTTGCACCAAAATTTCGTATGTAATTCAACGGCAGATTTAATAATAAATCACAAAAAAATCACCTATCGTGGTAGCGCTACCGAATGTGCGCTTTTAAGGGCTTACCAAGAAAGTGTACCAAAGGTAAATTATACCGTTTTAAGAAAAAACTATTCTATATTAGATAGAGTAGAGTTTAACAGCCAAAATAAGTTTATGCAAACAACTATTGATTTAGGCAGTAATCATAGAACACTACTTAAAGGTGCGCCCGAAGTCGTTTTAGA
>JAZRDW010000179.1:0-1507 GCA_045660505.1 Christensenellaceae bacterium
TTTTGAATACCAGAATAACTTTCCTTAAAACTAACGTCATAAGTAAGCACTTCTTTATAGCCAACTTGAGCGTCGCTAGCAGAACCACCACCTAAAAAGTTGTTGTTAAACATTATGCTTGTATCCCCAGCGCAACCGGCACAACCCGTGCAACCAACTGCAAATAGAGAAATAAGCATTGCTATTATTACGGATAAAATTGAAATAATTCTTCTTTTCATTTTTCTTTACTCCAAGTTAATACATATATAATAATAACATAATTTTAAAAAATTGTAAAACATATAATAAATATCTTTAAAAGTTTCAATAATATGTTATAATAATAATATGGTAAATTTATTTTCAACAAATTCATATTACAAAGTTTTTTCTATATTAACAGACCTTTTGAAAGAAAAGGAAAGTGATATAGATAAAAAGAAGATAATTTTTTGCGAAGCCAAAGTTTCACTTATGGTTGAAAGGCATATCTGCCACGAATTAGGCGGAACTTTTAACACAAGCGTTTATTCGTTTGGCAAGTTTTTGCGTGCCAAAAAGCAGTTTGATAAACTTCTTTCTAAAGAAGGTAGCGCAATGGCTATTAAAAAGATATTAACTGAACTTTCCTTAAAGTGTTTCCGTGCAAGTAAAAATAACTTAGCACCAACTTTATACGACTTAATTATTCAGTTAAAAAGCGCTAAAATTACCCCTAATGAAATTTTAGATGCTACCACTAAAACTAAAGGCGTTTTAAAAGATAAGTTAGAAGATATTTATTTAATTTATAGCGAATATGAAAAGTTTATTAAAGATAACGGCTTTGAAGACCAAAGTTCGTTATTAACCTTTTTGCCTGAAATTATTTTAAATTCATCTGAAATTAAAAACGCAGATATTTACCTTGTTGGGTTTGGTAGTTTTACTGCGCAAATGCGTTCAATAGTAAGCGCACTTATAGATAGTGCAAAATCGGTTACTGCAATTTTAACCGAAGGGAAAAACCAAAGCGTTTACGTAAACGAAACGGCGCAAAATATTAGGGCAATGTGCGCTGATAAGAAAATTAAACTAAACGAACAAAAGGTTGACGCTTTATTTAACTATTCAGGTAGCCTTATTGCAGAAAATTTATTTAACCCTAAAGTTAACCTTTATAATAAGGAAGAAACGGGCAGTTTAGAATTGACCACTAAACAACAAGAAAAAATTTATTTTCACTCAGCAAAAACGCCTTATGATGAACTTTTAATGGTTGGTGAACAAATAAAAAAACTTGTTATAAGTGGGGTAAAATATAAAGATATTACCATTGCCATTTCTGATATAAACGAGTATAAAGAAAGTTTAAGTTTAGTATTTAATATGCTAGATATTCCTTACTTTCTAGATGAACAAAAAGCACCCCTAAACCACCCGTTAATCACCCTTATTTTAGCATACCTAGATATATTTATAAAGGGCTTTGAAAGGGGAACAATTTTAAGGTTTATAAAAAACCCATTATTTTTAGAAGATAAGA
>JAZRDW010000180.1:0-10080 GCA_045660505.1 Christensenellaceae bacterium
ATTTCACGCAGTATATCGGCAAGGTGGATATGATTATTGGTGGTAGTCCCTGCCAAGACTTATCTATTGCCAAGCAGAACCGACAGGGATTGCAAGGCGAACGGTCAAGGCTGTTCTGGGAATATATCAAAGCATTAACGATTATCAAGCCAAAGTATTTTCTGTTGGAAAATGTCGCAAGTATGAAGAACGAAGATAGAGATGCGATTACAGCAGTGTTGCGTGGTATTTACCCCGAAACAGAGTGTATTATGATAAACAGTGCGTTGGTATCGGCACAGCAACGAAAGCGGTATTATTGGACGAACTGGCACGTGGAACAGCCACAGGACAAAGGCATATTGCTGAAAGATATTTTAGAATCGGCAGGTGAAACGACTGAAAATAAATCGTATGCACTCACGACAAGATATTCTGGCTATTGTTTCCCACACGACCACGAAAGACACAAAAAGTCCGGTGTGTTTGAACCAATTACACATTTAGACAAAGCGCACTGCCTTGATGCAAATTACTACAAAGGTGCAAGTTTAGAACATACTTTAACAAAACATAAGAGAACGCAGGTGTTTGAACCTGTCGGTGCCGCAATGCGAACACGTGAAGATGACAACGGCAAATTCAAGCGACTGGAAGTCAACGGACAAGAAAAATCAAATGCCCTGACCAGTGTGCAGACAGATTCTATGGTGTGTGAATCTATTGAATTAGTACCATTTGTAGAAAATAAATTACGAGATATTGAAAACAAATATGGCGAATTGCCACAAATGTTTAATCCTTATAACAAGCAAAAAATAACAGATAAAGCACCAACACAAACCTGCCAATGTGCAAGCCAGACAAAAAGTTCAACCGTTATAATGTTTCAGCCAGTTCGTATTGGCCAACTTGATGGACTAGGCAAAGGGCAAGCCAACCGTATTTATTCGGTGCGTGGTAAATCCGTATGCCTAAACGCAAACGGCGGTGGCGGTGGTGCAAAGACAGGTTTATACAAGATTGACCTGCCAGATGGCGATTATATCGTGCGTAAATTGACACCAAGGGAATGTGCGAGATTACAGACATACCCCGAACGGTGCTTTGACGTGGCGAATATCAGCAACACGCAGTGGTATAAGGCATTCGGCAACGGGTGGACAGTAGATGTAATTGCACACATATTCAAGCAGATTGAAGAACCACAACCAAAACTAACACTATTCTAAAAGGATACCAGATGACGATAGAACAGGACTATCTTCGCAGAATTGACGAATTGGACGTGCAGATAACTAACTTGCGAAAGCAACGTCAACGTTTGTTCATTGAGTACATGCATTATATTGCACGTTCAAAAGACCAGCAAACAGACCTATGCGACTATACTAAAGAACAGGAATTGAAATGCCAAAACTAACAGAAGAAGAAAAAAAAGAACACAGACGAATTGCAACAGCCCGATACAGACTAAAAAAAGGTATCGCAGTTGGGGCTAAACGTGGACGACCTGCCGCTGGCATCGAACGAACAGTGGACAATAGTGGCGTAGTTCCGGTTGTAAAAGAAGAACCAGTGTTTCTAAAACCCAAAAAGAGAATCAACAAAGATTCAACTTTTGACGATGTGTGTGATTACATTTTAGAAATTTGCGACAACTTGGTAAATTGCCCCAATCCTGCTGCATGGGCTAGTGCCGCAAATACAATGCATCGGGTACTGGAAACGATGATTAAACTGCAACCACCAAAGCCAGTAGAGCCGATTAAAAGACCACGTGTACAGATTGTAATTGACGAAACAGAACCACAGGAAGATGAAGAATGAAAATCACAAAAGAATATTTATTAGGAATTTGCGACAAGATATTTGATGATGTAGCAAAACTTGGGATTGGGAAAAATACATTCTGCGAAATGGCTGGATTTGGCAAGTTAAACGCCCAAAAAATAGCCAAAAATCCAACCTTAAACACTATTGTCAGATTGGTAGAGCAACGTGATAAACTGCGTGAATTAAAAAAGAAAGGATTGTTGTAAATTATTTCTTGACATTAGTATTATAATACTATAAAATAACAGACGTATAACAAAACAAAAGGACATAAAATGAAAATTCATACTATGAAACAGCACACTATATGTGGCGAAGATATGCAGGCAATCAACAACGCAATTGCTAACTGGAAACAGATGAGCCATGTTGAACGCAAAGCATTTATAGATTCAATAAATATTGACACAAATCCAGACTGGATTGAAATTCGTGCCGGCAAATTTACCGCATCCAGAGCATCTGAATTTTTAGCAGATTCACGCACCAAAGGCGAAACTTTGGGCGACAGTGCCAAGAACTTGTGTCATCGTGTACTGGCAGAACAGGCAGGTTGGAGAGAAGAACGCAACCCCTATATGGAATATGCCAGCATCAGACGTGGATTAGTATTTGAACCAGTAGCACGCAAATTAGCAGAAGAAAAATTAGGCGAAACAATCACAGAGTGCGGATTTGTTGAAGACAGTATATTTGGTTTATTTGGTTGCAGTCCAGACGGTTTGATTATGAAAGACGGCAAGATAGATGCGGTTATTGAAATCAAATGCCCAGAACCAATGTCATTCTATAAACAGTTGATGGATTGCGCAAAAAAAGAATATCAACAGCAGATGCAATTTGCCATGAACGTCTGTGATTGCCCACGTGCATATTTTGTGCTGTATTGTCCAGAAGTATCAGACCAAGTTTATGTACTGAAATATACTCGTGGCTGGGCGTTCCAGCATAAAATAGAAAAGCGCAAAATAGAAGTTATGGAATATATAGGCACTGTACAAGACCAAGTAGCCAGTGGAGATATAAACGTGCCTACATTGGAATAGAGATTGCGTAGTGGGGTATTTTTAATAATTTTTTCATGCCCTATCCTTCGCTGTGCCTGCCAGTTCTACGCAATAGCAGGAAGTCGTAAATGTTATACAGCAGGCCGCCAGTCCTGTGCGCATACTGGCAGAAATTTGGGGTCTGACCACGGTGGTCGTGGGAATAACTAAACCTGTCGGTGCGATGCCCACCGCCCCCATTAGGCATCAACTTAAAAGGAACTAAAATGAAAAGAATTAAATTATTTGGCAGCAGTCTGCACAATGTAAGCAAGAAAAGACAGGAAGAAATGGCATCAGGAACGTGGAAACCAAAACCACGCAAGGCACTAGCCCAGATGAGCAAAAAGACCGCCAGTGAGTGGAATAAAGCACGAAATGCGTGTTTTGCTATCTATGGTCGCAAATGTTTTCTGTGTGGACAACAATATGGAGAACTGCACATCCACCACTATCGCTTCACAAGAACACAAGAACCGGCATTAAAGTATGACACAAGCAATCTAGTTCCGCTTTGTGCAAAATGCCACAACCACAATGGGGCAGACAAGAGATTTTATGAACTTAAAGAACAGATATTGAAAAAGATGGAGAAATAAAATGAGATGGCGTGGCTATTTATACATAAACGGCAGTAAAACATATGATGCGGTTGTGTCTAGCACAGATAAGTTCGCAATAATGCAGTATGTTATGACAATGGTTGACGACAATGACGATTTTAGAATCGTGGTACAAAAAGTAAAGGAGTAAGAGATGGACAGATTTAAGTTTAGATTGTGGGATAATGACAATGAATGTTATGACTATATAGATTTTTGTAATTTATCAAGAACAAACGAAACCCTGACAACTTATGAAGAATATTTCTATAATGGGTATTTTGAACATAATCAAGATTGTATAGAACAATGCACAGGGTTGAAAGACAAGAACGGTAATCTGATTTATGAAGGGGATATTATCAAAGATATGTTTGGTCGCAAGTTTGTTATAAAATGGAGTCAAGAAAATGTTATGTTTGATGGCAGTATTATTTGTTATGACCCAGAATATGGCTATAGATTTGATTTATATGTTGGGGCGACAGATGATGTTGAAATCATAGGCAACGTACACGAACAAAAGGACAATAAATGAACAAGATACCAGCAGGTTGCGAAGGTTGTAGAAATTGTATGTATTGGGATAGGAACGGATGTATATACTGGAAAAAACAGTTAAAAAAGACAACCGTATGGCTTGTACAACCTTATCATACACACAAAGAACAAGGCAGAAAACTTAAACGCTATCCATGTATTCAAGGTTGCGGATTGTGGAAAGGCGGTATGTATATTGTAGAAGAACAAAAGGAACAGCAATGATAACAATAGACCAATTACTAGAATCTGTGGATTTGGATTTTGAACCAAGATGGGTCACGAAAGACGAAGATGGCAGAATTACTATATGGAAACACAGTCCAAAAGTCGCAATTAGTGCTTGGATACCACAGCACCCTGCGTTTGACGACAGATTGTGTATTGGCAAACTTAAACTAGCCGAATTTGCCGATAAAGATTGGCAAGAGTGCATTTATGAAGTGCCACGAAAGGTTGATTATACAAAGTGGATTGGAAAACTGTGTAGATTTTGGTCTTATGGGTTCTCGGAATATTATGCGAAGTTGGAACAAGTAAGCACAAAAAGGAGCGATAAACCGTTTTTTGCTGTTGGGGGAACATATTGGTATGAACATTGCGAACCAGTCCGCCCAGACGATGATGTGATTTATAAAGACGCAGTCAATGAATTAAAAGTAAAGGGGAATTAAATGGAAAAAAAACCAATAGAAGCAACTTACGAACAAACACAGCAACAGGCATATATTCAATATTACAGTATTAACGCGGCGTTGTCGGTTTTGGAAACGCAAGGCCTAATAGCCTACAACACAATGGAAAAGTTATGCGACATGCTAGGCAGTATGAGATACCTTTACGACAAGGCGATAAGTCTTCTAAAAGAACAGGAAGGGGCGAAGAATGAGTAATTCAATTTGGAAAAAGCCAGAAGAAAGACCGAAAAGTTTTAGTTCTATCGTAGAACATCATAAAGCATACGATTTTGATAATCATAAGATTATTACTGTGTATGATATTTTTGAATCTGGCGGAAACCCAGGATGTCCATTTGACGAAAACACAATCCGTTGGTGTTATTTAGACCAGTTGCTCGCCCAAGCGGACAAGGCGGAACGGTTGCAAAAAGCAGTGGAAAACTATGAAAAAGTAATAGTTGGGGCTATGTTTGCACCAGATGTTGGTGCGGTTACCGCTGAAATGCTGGAAGAATCACACAAAACAATCAAACAACTGATAAAGGAACAATGATGTTTACGTGCAAAATAGATGACACACCAGATGGTGTTATATTTAACTCACTGCAAGAAATAGCGAATTTTCTTGGCGTAACAAAACAATATGTCACAAACTGCAAAAGGCTTAACAGCGACAAAGATAATCACTTTTGGTGTAGAGGTTATCCAATAACAATATTATCACGACTTAGCATGAAACCAGAAGCAATAAGATGCCGAAAATATTATAAACCAAAAGGAAACCCAATGACAAGTAAATTGAAATGTCCATTTTGTGGGGAAGAATTAGCAAAGGACGAAAATTTGGACGGTGGGGCTTATGTGCCGTATTTTTGCGAAAACGATAAATGTATGAAGTCGTTTTTATTTTATGGCACAAAAGAGATGTGGGAAGAATTAGACATCTATAAACACAACTATTCGGTCAAGTCCGAACAGCACGAACGGGGTTATGCGTATGCCACAAAAATTATAAAAAATTTGGAAAGCAAACTGGAAATTGCACGAAAGGCGTTGGAACAAATAAATCGCAAGGAAGATTGAAATCTGCAAAAACAGTGATACAATAACAGTATGCAATTCCATAGACAGACTATCTTGATAGAACTTTATGACATCGAAGTCCAGTTCGGTGGGGTGGAAGAAATGCGACAAGAAGATTATGTCCCGTCCAAATTAGACGAAGGGTCAAAGGTCACGGCAATGACTTGGATGGATAACGGCGTGATTAAACTTGCGTATTCCGACAGTCTGAACCTGAAAGTTCTAGCCCACGAGATTGTCCACATCGTCAACCTGATATTCCGCACCAAGGGAATACAACTTGATTTGAATAACGACGAACCGCAGGCATATCTGACAGGGTGGCTGACACAGGAACTGCACCAGAGAATTTTTAACTACTAGGGAGAATTAAATGATAGCGGTTCTTCACAAACAAGTTTTTCAAGACGGATTTGCGAAATATTATTTGTCAGATGGAACTGTTATAAATGATATTTCTGGCGTATTGCGCAAAGGAACACAACTAGAACAAAAGGGCATAAAATGATAAAAAAACTAACATCAGATGGCGGGAAACGCCCAAACTCTTATGACTTTATGGAAAAGATAAATGAGATTATAGACTACATCCATAGTAAAGAAGAATTGGAACGGATGGAACAACATGTTAAATTTTGTTCTTCCTTTTTTGGCACTTGCCCCAAAAACTTGTAGGTCGCATAAAGAATCTTTAATTGAAATAAAATAGGGAGAATAAAATGAGTAAAACAAAATATTGGAATCCGGTTGAATTTTTAGACAGCACAGAAGCACGAGTTGAATACCTGCGCGCTGCATTAGAAGAAAACGATAAAGAGTTTGCAGCGATTGCATTGACTGAGATTGCACAAAGTCTAGGACTTGGGGCAACCATTTATGTAAAGTCATCAACGATAGGACAGTGTTACAAGTGTGGCAAGAACAGACCGCTTTTCCCACACTCATTTATGGAAAATGGAAATTTCTGCGACACTTTCTGGTGCTATAATTGTATTCAAAAAGACAAACAAAACTAACTAACAAACGAAAGGAAGGATGATGTATATAATGGTTGGACAGAATTGTCCGAATTGCAAAATGTTAAAACAAATGCTGGGCGAAAACGCTATGCGTGTGGAGTTCAGATTGGCGGAAGAACACATGGATGTTTGTAGGGAACTTGGTATCAGAACCATACCGGCATTGGTTAAAGAAGACAATACGGTTGTGTTTGACTTGGGCGAAATCGTATCAGAAGTGGAGAAAGTGTTATGAGTGAAACAATCAAAAGTATAATTGAGTGGCACGAACAGACCTTTCCAGAAGCAACACTGGAAGGTCAGATAGAAAAGTTTAAGGATGAAGAAAAAGAATTTTATCTAGAAATGATGAAACCTGACAACAGGGTCAATACAATGTACGAACTTGCAGATATGTATATTGTTGCTTGTGGTATTGCTAGATTTTCATTTATAGATGCACTTGTAGCATTTCATAAGGCGGCACAGGCGGAATTACAATATTTATCTGGCGATGAATTGCCGTCATATATAAACAAAAAAATGGCAACCAACCGCAAACGTAAATGGGGCAAGGGCAAAGGGAATTATCAACATATAGAAGAATAGTTGCAAGATTTAGTATAAGTGATATAATACTATCAGTATTTGCCAAAGGAGAGCAGATATGCAATTTGAAGATGCGTTAAACCTTGTTGGACTTGCAGAAGGGGGGTACAGCAACCATCCAGAAGATACAGGCGGCGAAACAATTTGTGGAATCGCACGAAACAAAAACCCCAATTGCGCAATCTGGAAAATGGTAGATAGATGGAAAGCACGTGGAATAACAAAACCAGATGCTCTTACTAAACTGGCAAAGAACGACCCTGAATTTATGGGTATTGTAAATGGGTTTTATCGTGGGTTATATTGGAATTCTTGCCGATGCGATGAATTACCAGACTTGTGGAGATACCCTGTTTTTTCTTGTGCTGTGAACTGTGGCCCAAAAACCGCTATACGATTATTGCAAAAAGTTGTTGGAACAACAGCAGATGGCGTTTATGGCGAAAAGACAACACAAGCGGTTAGAATTTATGTAAGAAAAGACCTTTTTGTGGAAAGATTTTGTGATTTGTGGCGTAAATATTATGATTTGGTAGTAAAACACAATCCGAAGCAAGAAGTGTTTTTGAAAGGCTGGAAAAACCGAATAGAAAACGTTATAATGGATAACTTTTAATGATATTATCAGTACCAGACTTTATGGCGAATTGTCCGCCTAAACTGTTAAAACTATACCCTGATTTTATCAGACGTATGACTGCACGCATAAAAGCACGTGAAACAGGTGTAAAACCACAATTCTTACCACGTGCGCCTATGTTAGTGATTACAGGTTCACGATATGGGGGAAAATCACAGTTTGCGGTACGTGCTGGCATTGGTGCGATTACAGACGGCTATGCTCAAAGTATGATGTTTGCAACGATTACAGAAAATGGTGCAAAGGATTCTATGGACTTGATAGACCAAGTATTAAAAGAAGCAGAAGAGCCAGTTATTAAATCACGTGATTCAGACCACCCGATTCGTATTTTATCCCAAGGCGAACCTATTCACATTGAATACTTGAATAAAGTTGACTCAAAGGCACGTCAGACCAAATCTCATATTTTGATTATGGATGAAATTGAAAAGTGGAATGAACGCCAAGGTAAAGCATCGTTGCTGACTATGTTGCGACATTTTGACGGCGTTATTCTGCTTTCTAACCAATTGCCACGTTGGGCAAAGGTAGTTTTTCAGGCAGAAGATGCGGTATTTGTGCGTATTGACTATTGGGAAAACCCTGCTCTTGAAACATCAAGATACGAATCATTGGAAAAATTAAGAACGCTTGACCCAGAAGGTTGGTCGCGTGACGTTATGTACATCCCAACAGGTGGCGAAAATCGTTGTTTCTCTGAACGGTGTTTGGCTAACTTGTTTAGACCGAAAAACCCTGCATTTATACCAAGATACACTATTATCAGTATTGACCCGGGGGCAGGTGGCGCAGACGAAACAGCAATATTTGCACTTGATTATGATGGGCAAGGGATTGAAGCCCGACTTTTAATGCTAGAATCCGTATCGGATAATGTCCTAGTTCCACGTGTAAAGCAGTATAGAATAGATGAATATGCCGATGAAGAAGTGTGGGATTACAACGGCATTGGCAAGGCTATCATGTCGTTTAGAGAACCACCAGAGAATTGGGATAAAATGGGAATTGTGCCGTTCTATGGTGCTGCACAGAACAAACAGAAATACTACAACGCACGCACAGAAGCCATTTGTCTTACGGTTGATATGCTGAATCGTGGTATGTTAAAGGTTTATGGACTATCACAGGAACAGACCGAACAATTAGAACTGGAAGCACGTGCCACAACCTATACGAACACAGAAACAGCACGCACAGAAGCACAAGCGGTTCGTGTTTCCAAGAAAGAAGAAATCAAAAAAGCACTTGGTGGACGTTCGCCGAATATGCTAGATGCGCTGTGCATGGGCGTATGGCGACTATTGACAAGCCATAAATATCGTATTAAAATACAAGATGACGAAAGGTTCTTAAATCCAATAACAACAGGCGCACCATCACTATGACGGAAGAGAGATTAGAATTCTTAAAAGCATTTGTTTTAGGTTCAAGCGAAGCAAAAGAATTGTTTGAATACATGAAAGCAACGATTTTACACAACACACACAGTGTGGTTGAAATGACCCCATTTGGAATTGTAGCAGACACAAATGGAATCCGGTCTATTAGAGATATGGCAGTGTTAGAGTTTATACAGCAAGAACTTATTAACCCTGTCATAGAAAACCCAACAGAACTAAAAAAGGAAGATGACTATGAATGAAGAAAACACAGTAGTTGAAAACGGTGCAGACAATGCCGAAAAGCAACCTGCCACTGCAACTAATGCCAACCAACCTGATTTATCTGGTTTGTTCGTAGATGGACAGGTAGGCGTGTTTGATGAAAATAAAATCGTAGGTTTGATGAACGATTTAGCCAACCAGAAGAAAAGCACATCGTACTACCAGTCTTTGTACATGAAAAAGAACGAAGTGCCAGAAACGGCGGACGGCTATGCTAAAAACTTTAAGCCAGATTCTATGTACGAAAAAGCAATGGAACAAGAAAACGTCAAGAATATGGTAAAAGCAATGCGTGAATGGGGCTTAGAAAACCAGATTGGAGAACGTTCATTAAACAAGTTCTTAGATTACACCTTGCGTTCTGCGGTTGAAAAAAACATCTTGGATATGCGTTCCGAAG